>NZ_AOHN01000001.1:0-185161 GCF_000510915.2 Pseudomonas sp. FH4
GGACCACATCGACTTTGTCGATGGTGTCGTTGATCTGCGTCGTTGCCCCACCCGGTGCGATATCAAGCTTCTCGAAGCCGCCACCGACGATGTCCGGATTGATCGTGACGTTGATCGGTCCGGCATCTTTGAATACGTCGTCGCTCGGTGCCTTGGACGTCACCTGGCCAGTCGTCTCGCCCTTGGCGATGGTGATGACGTCACCGTTGCTCAGGGTCAGGGTCAGGTCGCTGCCGGCCTTGTTGCTCAAGGTCGCGGTGTAGGTGATGTTGCCACCTTCGTCGGCTTCGCCTGGTGCGGTCAGCGTGACGGTGGTGGTGTCGGTAGTGCCGGGTGTGTCGGTTACGGTGGTGTTGACCGGCGTGGTGCCTGGCACCAGGTTCTCGAAATGCGCGCCGCCGGTCACATTGGTGATGGCGGTGGTGATGGTCGGGTTGCCTTCATACACATCGTTCGGCGCAACAGTGGTGACAGTGCCGGCAGATTGGCCGACGCCGATGGTGATGGTCTGGCCATTGTCCAGGGTCACGGTCAACGGGTTGGTGATGTTGGTGACCGGGTTGCCTGCCTTGTCCACAAGCGTAGCGGTGTAGACGATGTTACCGCCTTCGCCCACGGTGGTCGTGGCGGTCAGGACCACATCGACCTTGTCGATAGTGTCGTTGACGGTCGTGGTAGCGCCGTCACCGGCCACTTCCAGTTTCTCGAAGTTGCCGCCGGTAGTCTCGGTGATCTTGACGGTTTGCGTGCTCTTGTCGACAAACACGTCATCGCCCGGGGCATCAACCGTCACGGAGCCAACGGTTTCACCGGCCTTGATGATGATGGTCGAACCGTTATCCAGTTTCAGCGTGACGTCAGTCTCTGCTTTATTGGAGAGCGTGGCGGTGTAGGTGATCTGGTCGCCTTCGTTGATATCGCCCGGCGCAGTCAGCGTCACGGTGGTGGTATCGACCGAGTCGGTGATGGTGGTGACGGCTGGCGTGGTGTTGGGCACCAGTTTTTCGAAATTGCCACCGGTGGTGCCAGTGATGGTCGTAGTGACCGTGCTGCCGTTGACGTAGACGTCGTTCGCCGGGGTGTCGACCACCACGGTGCCGACGGACTCGCCGGCCTTGATGGTAATCACCGAACCGTTGGACAAGGTCACGGTCAGCGGCGTTTGCGCCGGGTTGGTCAGGGTTGCGGTATAGGTGATCTGGCCGCCTTCGGTGACCGTGTTGGTGGCGGTCAGGGTCAGGCCGGTGTCGTCGACCGAGTCGGTAATGGTGGTGACGGCAGGCGTGGTGTCTGGCACCAGGTTTTCGAAGTTGCCACCGGTAGCCCCGGTAATCGTGGTGCTGACCGTGCTGCCGTTGTTATAGACGTCGTTGGCAGGTGTATCGACCACCACGGTGCCGGTGGACTTGCCAGGCTCGATGGTGATGACCGAACCATTGCTCAACGTAATGGTGACCGGTGTTTGCGCCGGGTTGGTCAAGGTCGCGGTGTAGGTGATCGGACCGCCTTCGGTCACCGTTTCGCCTGCCGTCAGGGTCACGGTGGTGGTGTCGATGGTGTCGGTGATCTGGGTCACGGCCGGCGTCGGGTCGACGGTGAGCACCAGGTTATTGCCACCGGTCGTGCCGGTCACGGTCACGCTGATCTGACCGGGATCGATGTACGGGCTGTCGTTCGGTGCCAGGGGCACGTTGACGGAGCCAGTCACCTGGCCGGCCGGGATGGTGATCACCGCGCCGTTGGACAGGGTAACAGTCAAGTTACTGGTAGACGGCTGGGTCACCGTGGCGGTGTAGGTCAGCACGCCGCCAGCTTCAGTGATGGTCGGCGTGGCGCCCAGGGTCAGGGTCGACGGCAAAGGTGCCGCCGTGAGCGGGTCGTTTGGTTGCCCGCCGAGCTCGTTGGTCAGCGCATTGGTCGCGAAACCCAGGCCTGCCGTCGGGAAGCCAATGGTCGGATCGACCGAGCCCGCCGTCTCATCAAGCATTACAAAGCTGTGGCCGCCCCCGGCAGCACCGGTACCTGCCGCTGCCGCGCCTGCGGCGGTGGCTTCCAGGTCGGTGGTCGGGTCAGCGCCGGCAGCAATGGCCTGTTGCAGTTCGGCAACCGAAGGCGCGGCCTGTGCGGTGGCTTGGGCCAGGTCGGTGCTGGAGTCAGGCGCGGTGGCGCTCCACTGGGTGTCACGCCCCAGGTCCAGGGTGCGGCCATCGGCCAGCTCCAGGCTGACGGCGCCCGACATCCCGGTGTCAATCTGGTCGCCAGCGAACAGGCGATCACCTTCAACCAGCACCCGACGGGCACCTTCCGGAGAAATGACGAAAACTTGGCCAACAATGCCCTTGACGATTGCAACAACACTGCTCATTGAAGATTTCTCCGGCGATCCATTCTGTGGGTGTCCCTATGACTGAGAACCTATGGGATTCATCAGTCTGGGAGGTGCGTAGTTTGTAAAACGTGTGACGTCAAATAATTGGCTATATTTTTTGGCAATTTACTTTATGCCAAACTATTGACCTTCTTGGCGCCATCCTAAACAATCGCCTCGCTAATGTCACATTGATATTCATGCGGCGAACCGTCCTACATGTGTGAACCAGTTCCGCTTTTGAACTTTCCGACGTACGGTCATTACGGTAGCCATTTTCTAACGCAGCACACCAAGTTGCTGTGACTTGAGACAAGAAGTCCTGGGGATTTTTAAAATGCGTTTGCACCTGCTTAAGGCAATACCGTTCGTTCTCGCCGCCAGTTTTGTACAAGCCCAAACCCTGCCCCAGGCCATGCAGCAAGCGCTGGATGTGCATCCTGAGATTCAGGCAGGTGTCAACGCTCGTATCGCGGCTGACTATCAGTTGCGTGCGGCCAAGGGTGGCTACCTGCCCCGTGTCGACTTGAACGCGGGTTATGGCCGTGAAGGTACCGACAGTTCATCCACCCGTGCCCGTGGTGGCCACTGGGACACACTCAATCGCGGTGAGTCGAGCCTGCGCTTGCAGCAAATGGTTTTTGACGGTTTTGCCACTTCCAGTGAAGTAGGGCGTCAACAAGCCACCGTTAACTCCCGCGCGTTTTCGCTGCTGGGTACTTCCGAGCGCACTGCATTGACGGTAGCCCAGGTTTACCTGGATGTCCTGACCCGTCGTGAGTTCGTGCGCCTGGCTGAAGACAACCTGCGCAATCACGAGCGTATCTACGACCAGATCAAGTTGCGCACCCAGCGTGGCGTCGGCAGCGGGGCTGACCTGGACCAGGCCGAAGCCCGTCTGGCCCAGGCCCGCAACAACGTGATCACTGAGCAGACCAACCTGGCCGATGCCCAGACCAACTACCTGAGCGCCGTCGGCCAAGACGCCGATCAGTTGGAGCGTCCACCCAGCTTCATGGCACTGCTGCCCGCCAACCTGAACGAAGCGCGTCGCCAGATGCTGGATAACAGCCCGATCCTGCGTTCGGCCGAATCCGACATCGCCGCCGCCGAAAAACAATACGAAGCCGCCAAGTCTTCCTTCTACCCACGCTTCGACGCCGAGTTGGGTCGCAACGCCGACAACAACATCGACGGCGACGCCAGCCACAACAACGGTTGGGAAGCCATGCTGCGCATGCGTTTCAACCTGTACGCCGGTGGTAGCAACAAAGCCGAGCTGGAGTCCAAGTCCTACCAGTCCAACCAGGCCCTGGATATCCGCAACAACGCCTTGCGCCAGTTGAACGAAGAGCTGGGCCTGGCCTGGAACGCCATGAACAACGCCAATGCCCAGGTGCCGATTGCCCAGCAATACGTCGACCACAGCAGCAAGGTGCGCGGCGCCTACCAGAAGCAATTCAGCCTGGGCGAACGAACTCTGCTTGACTTGCTCGACAGTGAAAACGAGCTGTTCACGGCTTCGCGTCGTTTGGAAGAGATAAAAAACGTTCAGTTATTTACTCAGTACCGAATCAAGGCGACCATGGGCGAGTTGCTCAAGAGCCAGGGAGTGGTCGCACCGATGGCCTCCGTCGTACAGAACGATGTGAAGCCGAAAGTCCAACTGCCTGGGATGAATTGAGCTATTCCTTATAGTCCCATCTGTTAGTTGAGAGAGCCCGCGTGGAATCAGAAGTCAGTCGAGTCCATCTCAGTCATGATCCCCGCACATTGCACGACGACCCGTTACTCGACGGGTTGTTGGCTCTCTGCGCCCTGCACCAGAAGCCCGCCAGTGCGGCAATGCTGACCACCGGTCTGCCATTGCCGGCCCAGCAACTGACCGCTGACTTGCTGGCCCGGGCCGCGGCCCGCGCCGGTTTGCAAGGGCGGTTGCTGCAACGCAAGCTCGATTCGATCCCCGCGATTGCCATGCCGGCGCTGCTGTTGCTCAAGGACGGCCGCAGTGCCGTGCTGCTCGGTTGGCAGGGTGAAGACGAGGCCCAGGTGCTGCTCAGCGAAAGCGATGGCGGTGAAACCATCGTCAAGCGTGAAGCGCTGGCCGATGACTACATCGGCAAAGTGTTCTTTGCCCAGCCCCAGCACAAATTCGATGTCAGCCACGGCACCCTGATCCCGCGGGCCCGCTCCTGGTTTCGCGACACCCTCAAGCGTTCGCGCTGGCTCTACGCCGATGCTATCGCCGCCAGTTTCCTGATCAACCTGATTGCCATGGCCGCGCCGCTGTTCGTGATGAACGTCTACGACCGCGTGGTGCCGAACCAGGCCACTGCCACCTTGTGGGTGCTGGCCACCGGTATTTTCATTGCCTACGTGTTCGACCTGGTCCTCAAGAGCCTGCGTAGCCTGTGCCTGGACCTGGCCGGCAAGAAAACCGACCTGATCATCTCGGCTACGCTGTTCGAGCGGATCGTCGGCATGTCGATGAAGTACCGCCCGGCGCGGGTCGGCAGTTTTGCCCAGAACATCCACGAGTTTCAGAGCCTGCGCGACTTCCTCGCGTCCTTGACGCTCACCAGCCTGATCGACCTGCCGTTTACCTTGCTGATCTTTATGGTGATCGCGATCCTCGGCGGGCACCTGGTGTGGATCCCCATGCTGGCCTTCCCGATTGCCCTGGGCATCGGCTACCTGCTGCAAAAGCCGCTGGTTGCCACCATGGAACGCACCATGGCCCTGGCTTCCGAGCGCCAGTCGAGCCTGATTGAAACCCTGGCCGGGCTGGATGCGGTCAAGGTCAACAACGCCGAGAGCGAGCGCCAGTACCAGTGGGAACAGACCATTGGCACCCTCAGCCGCCTTGAGTTGCGGGTGAAAATGCTCTCTGGGCTGTCGATGAACATCACCCTGCTGATCCAGCAACTGGCCGGTGTGATCATGATTGTCTTCGGCGTCTACCAGATCATCGACGGCAACCTCAGCATGGGCGGCCTGATTGCCTGCTACATGCTCAGTGGCCGCGCCCTCAGCCCCCTGGCATCGCTGTCGGGCCTGATGACCCGCTACCAGCAAGCCAAAGTCACCATGGTCTCCACCGACCAGATGATGGAGCTGCCCCAGGAGCGCAACTTCGAAGAGCGCCCCTTGAGCCGCCGCACCCTGCAAGGCGCCATCGAGTGCCGGGGCCTGAATTTCACGTACCCCAACCAGCAGAACATGGCGCTCAAGAACATCAACCTGGTGATCAAGCCCGGCGAGAAGATCGGCATCATCGGGCGCAGCGGCTCAGGCAAAAGCTCCCTGGCCAAACTGATCGTGGGCCTCTACCAGCCCGACTCCGGCGCCTTGCTGGTGGACGGCGTGGACATTCGCCAGATCGACGTCAGCGAACTGCGCCACAACGTGGGTTATGTGCCCCAGGATATCCAGCTGCTGGCCGGTACCCTGCGCGACAACCTGGTCTCCGGCGCCCGTTACGTTGAAGACGAAGTGGTGCTGCAAGCCGCTGAATTGGCCGGTGTCCACGAATTTGCCCGCCTGCACCCACAAGGCTACGAGCTGCAAGTGGGCGAGCGGGGCCAGAACCTTTCTGGCGGCCAGCGACAAAACGTCGCCTTGGCCCGCGCCCTGCTGCTCAACCCGCCTATCCTGCTGCTGGATGAACCGACCAGCGCCATGGACAACACCGGTGAGGAGCGCCTCAAACAGCGCCTGCAAGCCGTGGTGGAAAGCAAAACCGTGGTGCTGGTGACGCACCGTGCGTCGCTGCTGTCCCTGGTGGACCGTTTGTTGGTCATCGACCGTGGGCAAATCCTTGCCGATGGCCCGAAAGCCGTAGTGATGGAAGCGTTGAAGAAGGGGCAGATCAGTGTTGCGTAAATTCAAGGACGCGGTCCGTCGCTATTTCATTGGTTCCGATTCGCTGGACGGCCAGCCACTGCCAGAGGTCAAGAAGGCCCTGATCGAAGATGCCCCGCGCGTAGTGCGGCTGACCATCTGGGGGATCATCGGGTTTTTCCTGTGCATGCTGCTGTGGGCTGGTTTTGCCAAGGTCGACGAAGTGACACGCGGTGATGGCAAGGCCATTCCCTCCTCCAAATTGCAGAAGATCCAGAACCTTGAGGGCGGTATCGTCGCCGAGTTGTATGTCAAGGAAGGGCAGATCGTTGAAGCCGGTGCGCCGCTGATCCGTCTGGACGACACGCGCTTTGTTTCCAACGCCGGGGAAACCGAGGCCCAGCGCCTGTCCCTGCTGCTGCGCATCGAGCGTTTGAACGCCCAGATCGAAGACCGGCCGTTGAGTGTCCCTGAAGATGTGCGGGCTGCTGCGCCAACCCAGGCGATCAACGAGCAGTCGCTGTACGAAAGCCGGCGCCAGCAGTTCAAGGACGAAATCGGCGGCTTGCAGGAGCAATTGACGCAGCGCCAGCAAGAAATGCGCGAATACACCTCCAAGCAGGGCCAGTATCGTAGCCAGCTGTCGTTGCAGCGCCAGGAAATCAACATGTCCGAACCCCTGGTCGCCCAGGGTGCGGTGTCGCCGGTGGAAGTGCTGCGTCTCAAGCGCGCAGAAATGGAAACCCGTGGGCAACTGGACGCCACCACCCTGGCCATCCCGCGCGCTGATTCGGCGATCAAGGAAGTACAACGCAAGATCGACGAGACTCGCGGTAAATACCGTAGCGAAGCCCTGACCGAGCTCAACGAGGCGCGCACTGACCTGAACAAGGCCCAGGCCACCGGCAAAGCCCTCGAAGATCGTGTGAGCCGGACCATGGTCACCTCGCCGGTGCGCGGGATCGTCAAGCAACTGCTGGTCAACACCATTGGTGGGGTGATCCAGCCGGGCAGCGACATGGTCGAAATCGTACCGCTGGACGACACCTTGCTGGTAGAAGCCAAGATCCGCCCGCAAGACATCGCCTTCCTGCACCCGGGGCAAGAAGCCGTGGTCAAGTTTACCGCCTACGACTACACCATCTACGGCGGCCTCAAGGCCAAGCTGGAGCGCATCGGTGCCGACACCATTACCGATGAAGACAAGAAAACCACCTACTACATGATCACCTTGCGCACCGACCGCAGCCACCTGGGCACCGATGAGAAGCCGCTGATCATCATCCCTGGCATGGTCGCTTCGGTCGACATCATCACTGGCAAGAAGACCATCCTCAGCTACCTGCTCAAGCCCATCATCAAGGCCCGGGCCGAGTCGCTGCAGGAGCGTTGATTTTCGGTGTCTGGGCGGGCCCTTTCGCGAGCAAGCCCGCTCCCACATTCGACTGTATTCCCATGTTGGAAATCGGTCGAATGTGGGAGCGGGCTTGCTCGCGAAGGGGTCCTCAACCTCCCCACACCTTCCGGCCTCTATCCTCAAAAGGCCATATCGTTATTCTCTAACGGTATTTAAATTCCAGTTCTTATATCTATAAAGTCACTCTCCTGACTGCCAGGGAGTGATCACATGTCCACCGCCACAGCCGCCTTGCCCACCGCGCAAACCTTCGACATCCGCCCATTCCCCGGCAGCGTAGGCGCCGAGATCATTGGCCTGGACCTGTCGCGCCCGGTCAACGACCAGGACTTTGCCCGCATCCATCGCGCGCACCTGGACCACCATGTAGTGGTGTTCCGCGACCAGCGCATCACCCCCGAGCAACAGATCGCCTTCAGCCGCCGTTTCGGCGTGTTGCAGATCCATGTGCTCAAACAGTTCCTGCTGGTCAACCACCCAGAAATCCTTATCGTCTCCAACATCATCGAGAACGGCCAATCCATCGGCCTGGGCGACGCGGGCAAGTTCTGGCATTCGGACCTGTCATACAAAGAACTGCCGAGCCTGGGCTCGATGCTCCACGCCCAGGAACTACCATCCGAAGGCGGCGACAGGCTGTTTGCCGACATGCACAAAGCCTGGGACCAGTTGCCCGAGCATCTGCGCAAAGCCGTGGAAGGTCGCAGCGCTGCGCATTCCTACACCGCGCGCTACAGCGAAACCAAATTCGAAGGCAACTGGCGCCCGACCCTGACCCCCGAACAACTGGCGCAGGTCGCCGAAGTGGTGCACCCGGTGGTGCGCACCCACCCGGAAAACGGGCGCCAGGCGCTGTTCGTCAGCGAAGGCTTCACTACCCGCATTGTCGGCCTGCCCGAAGACGAAAGCCGCGACCTGCTGGCCCAACTCTTTGCCCACAGCATCCACCCGCAAAACATCTACCGCCACCGCTGGCAGCCCCACGACCTGGTGTTCTGGGACAACCGCTCGCTGATCCACCTGGCCGCCGGTTGCCCCAGCCACCTGCGCCGCAAACTGTTTCGCACCACCATCCAGGGCGACGCGCCTTTCTGATTCGGAGCATGACCATGTCCAGGAAAACCCCCTTTGCACGATTGGCCGCGACCGTGGGCCTTGGCGTCAGCCTGTTGGCCGGCAGTCTGGTTGCTCCCGCCGTCGCCCAGGCCGAAGGCGAGATTCGCATTGCCGAGCAGTTCGGCATCGTTTACTTGCTGCTCAACGTGGTGCGCGACCAGAACCTGATCGAGAAATATGGCAAGCAGGAAGGTATCGACATCAAGGTCGACTGGACCCAACTGTCCGGCGGCGCGGCGGTCAATGACGCGCTGCTGTCTGGCTCCATCGACATTGCCGGCGCCGGGGTCGGCCCGCTGCTGACCATCTGGGACCGCACCCACGGCAAGCAGAACGTCAAGGCCGTGGCTTCCCTGGGCAACTTCCCGTACTACCTGGTCAGCAACAACCCCAAGGTCAAGACCATCGCCGACTTCACCGAGAAAGACCGCATCGCCGTGCCGGCCGTGGGGGTTTCCGTGCAGTCGCGGTTCCTGCAATACGCGGCGGCCAAGCAATGGGGCGACAAGGAGTTCAATCGCCTGGATAAATACACCATCGCCGTCCCGCACCCGGACGCTACGGCTGCGTTGATCGCCGGGGGTACCGAGCTGACCGGGCATTTCTCCAACCCACCGTTCCAGGACCAGGCGCTGGCCAGCCCCAATGTCCACGTGGTGCTCAATACCTATGACCTGCTGGGGCCAAACTCGCCGACCGTACTGTTTGCCACCGAGAAGTTTCGCAACGACAACCCGAAGACCTACAAGGCCTTTATCGATGCGCTGACCGAGGCCGCGCAGTTTGCGCAGAACGATAAGGGCGCCGCTGCCGACACTTACATTCGTGTGACCAAGGCCAAGATCGACCGTGCCGCGCTACTGAAAATCATCGACAACCCGCAATTCGAATTCAGCGTCACCCCGAAAAACACCTACCCGCTGGCCGAGTTCCTCTACCGCGTGGGCGCGATCAAGAACAAACCTGAATCGTGGAAGGATTACTTCTTCCAGGATGCCAAGCCGCTGCAAGGGAGTTGAGATGAACGCGCCCTTGCAAGGCCACACGGCCAGCAACCTGAAGACCATTGAGGCGCTGCTCTCGGTGGATCACGTCAGCCTTGAATACCGCACGCCCGAACGGGTGGTGCGGGCCACCCACCAGGTCAGTTTCGAGATCGATCCGGCCGACCGTTTTGTGCTGCTGGGGCCTTCGGGTTGCGGCAAGTCCACGCTGCTCAAGGCGGTAGCCGGTTTTATCAAACCCTGTGAAGGCGAAATTCGCCTGGTAGGGCAGAAGGTCGAGCAGCCGGGCCCGGATCGCATCGTGGTGTTCCAGGAGTTCGACCAACTGCCGCCGTGGAAAACCGTCAAGCAGAACGTGATGTTCCCGTTGTTGGCCTCCAAGACCCTCAAGCGTCGCGAGGCCGAAGAACGGGCGCTGTACTACCTGGACAAGGTCGGTTTGAGCGCCTTCGCCGACGCCTATCCGCACACGCTGTCCGGTGGCATGAAGGCCCGTGTGGCGATTGCCCGGGCGTTGGCCATGCAGCCGAAAATCCTGCTGATGGACGAACCGTTCGCCGCCCTCGACGCCCTGACCCGGCGCAAGATGCAGGAGGAGTTGCTGCTGCTGTGGGAGGAGGTGCGCTTTACCTTGCTGTTTGTCACCCACTCCATCGAAGAAGCGCTGGTGGTGGGCAACCGCATCCTGTTGCTGTCGCCGCATCCGGGGCGCGTGCGCGCAGAAATCCACAGCCATCAATACGACCTGCACAGCCTTGGCGGTGTGGAGTTCCAGGCGTCGGCGCGGCGTATTCATCGCCTGTTGTTCGATGAAACGCCCGAGGCGGAAACCGAATTGGATTTCGCCGATATCCGCATTGCTTATTGAAGGACTGTGCCCATGCGCCAGGAATATGAAATCACCCTGCAACCGCTGCCCGGCGTGCCCGTGGAGCGTGCCTTGCCCCTGCGCCAACGCCTGTGGCAACAAGGCTGGTTGCGCAAAGGCTTGATCCTGATCGTGCTGGCGCTCCTCTGGGAAGCAGCGGCGCGCTATCAGAACAACGACCTGCTGCTGCCCAGTTTCTTGCAGACCTTCCACGCCTTCTACGACGGTATTGCCAGTGGCGAGCTGTTGGGTAAGGTCAGTATCTCGCTGGTGGTGCTGCTCAAGGGCTACCTGATCGGCATTGTCCTGGCATTCGCCCTGACCACTTTGGCGGTCTCGACCCAGATGGGCCGCGACCTGCTGAGTACCCTGACCTCAATGTTCAACCCGCTGCCGGCGATTGCCCTGCTGCCATTGGCGTTGCTGTGGTTTGGCCTGGGGCAGAACAGTCTGATTTTTGTGTTGGTGCACTCGGTGCTGTGGGCCTTGGCACTCAACACTTACTCGGGGTTTATGGGGGTGTCGGAAACCCTGCGTATGGCCGGGCGCAACTACGGCCTCAAGGGCATGCGCTTTGTGCTGTTTATCCTGATCCCGGCGGCGCTGCCATCGATCCTCGCCGGCCTGAAGATTGGCTGGGCCTTTGCCTGGCGCACATTGATCGCTGCCGAACTGGTGTTCGGTGCGACCAGCGGCAAGGGTGGCCTGGGCTGGTACATCTTCCAGAACCGCAACGAGCTGTACACCGACAAGGTCTTCGCCGGGCTGGCGGTGGTAATCCTGATCGGCCTGCTTGTGGAAAACCTGGTGTTCGACACTTTGGAGCGCGTCACTGTGAAGCGCTGGGGGATGCAGCGCTAAACAAGAATGATTGCTCTTTGCCTGTTGCGAGTCCGATAATGCCGCCCGAACCTGACGCCGCCCTGGCGTCAGGCCTGGCCGGTAAAAGGATTTACGAACATGCGGTTTTTGGTCTTGGCGGCGGTGCTGCTGTTATCGACATCGGCTTATGCCGAGTTCAAACCCGAAGTGGTTTTCAGCGCCAAGCCGGTCTACCCCAAGACCCTGAGCACCACCCAAGGTCATGCGCAGATCAGCCTCAAGATTCATAACGACGGCTCGGTCAGCGATGTGAAAGTCCTCAGTGCCACCAAGCCAGCCTTTGGTGAGTCCGCCGTCGGTGCGGCCAAGCAGTGGCGCTTCAAGCCCTGGACCGTGAATGCCGAGCGCCCGGCGGTGATCGAGGCGCGCAATGACATATTGTTTGCACCCGAGCCCATCAGTCGTGAAGCGGTCCAGCTGAACTTTACCGAGGTCAAGTTTCAATCCTGCCGCGACCTGAACGAAGAGGTCAGCCAGTTCCGTCGCGAGTATCCCTCCCGGCCGTTGAGTGCCATGAAGAGCTTTGCCATCACCCGTGTGGCGGTGATGCTGCCGGCGTTCAGTGGCAAAAGTACCTATGCGGATGGCCTGGCCTTGGCTGATCAACTGGAAAACCTCTTGCCGGAAGTCGTCCGCCAGTGTCAGGCCAACCCCACCGCCACCTACGCCGATTACCTGCCGCATAGCCTGAAACAGTACCGGTAAAGCCTGCTACGATTGCGTGCTATGTACTCCAAACCCATCACGAGTGCTTGGCATGCAATTACCGGATATGAACCTACTGGTCGCCCTCGACGCCCTGCTCGACGAGGGCAGCGTGGTGGGCGCCGCGCGGCGGATGAACCTGAGCCCGGCCGCCATGAGCCGTACCCTGACGCGCATCCGCGAGGCGGTGGGCGACCCGATCCTGGTGCGGGCAGGGCGCGGCTTGGTGCCCACGCCCAAGGCCCTGGAGTTGCAAGGCCAGGTGCGCAATGTGGTGGAGCAGGCGGCGTTGCTGTTCCGGTCGGCGGACGAGGTCGACCTGAGCACCTTGCGTAGGCGGTTCAGCGTGCGCGCCAATGACTTTTTTGTCGGTGTGTATGGCGGTCGTCTGTTCGACACCATGGAGCGTGTGGCACCCCATTGCGAGCTGCGTTTCGTCCCCGAAGGCGACAGCGACGACGAAGCCTTGCGTGAAGGGCGGTTGGACTTGCGCGTCGGCAACACCATGCCGATCACCCCGGAAGTGAAGGTGCAGAACCTGTTCTCCACCACCTTCGTCGGCCTGGCCCGCGAAGGCCATCCGTTGTTCGACGAAGAAATCACTGCTGCACGGTTTGCCAGCTACTCCCATATCAGCATCTCCCGACGGGGCATCGCCCGTGGGCCGATCGACACCGCCCTCAATGCCCAGGGCCTGGAACGCCGGGTGGCGATGATCGCGCCGGGGTTTCACGGCGCGATGTTCATGCTGCCCGACTCCGACCTGATCCTGCCGGTGCCCAAGGAAGCGCTCTACAGCGCCAATCGCCTGAAACTGCCACTGCGCGCATTCACCCTGCCGATCTCCCTGCCGACCCTGGTGTTGACCCAGGCCTGGCACCCGCGTTTCGACAAAGACCCGGCGCACAAATGGCTGCGCGAAACCATGCGCGAAAGCTGCGCGGCTACCTGGCGTGAAGCCCAGCCCACCTGAAAACCCCCATCCCAATGTGGAATGGGCTTGTGTGGGAGCGTTTACAGTGAGTGCCGTGGTGGGTCTGATAGCTGCGTCTGGCGCAGTTATAACCTTCCCATAAGTCAGTTTTCGTCATGTCTAAGCCTTATTAAACTGCTCGGGTATTCTATTTCCGAGTTGTACCTTCATGACTTCCCTCGCTGCCCCCGCTCCCTTGGCTGCAGCCAAACCCGCCGCCGTCAGCCCCCCTGTGTTTGGCCCGCGGATCATCATCGGCCTGGTCGGCGTGCTGCTGGCGGTGCTGGTCTCGGGCCTGAACGAAATGGTGACCAAGGTCGCCCTCGCCGATATCCGTGGTGCGCTGTACATCGGTTTTGACGAAGGCACCTGGCTGGTCGCCGCTTACACCGCTACCTCCGTCTCGGCCATGGCCTTTGCGCCGTGGTGTTCGGTGACGTTTTCGCTGCGCCGTTTCACCCTGTGGGCCATCGGCCTGTTTACCCTGCTGGGGGTGCTGTGCCCCCTGGCGCCGAACTATGAAAGCCTGCTGCTGCTGCGTACCGTACAAGGCTTGGCCGGTGGCGCTCTACCACCGATGCTGATGACCGTGGCCCTGGGTTTCTTGCCGGCCAACGTCAAACTCTACGGCCTGGCCGGCTACGCCCTGACCGCCACCTTCGGCCCCAGCCTCGGTACACCGCTGGCGGCGCTTTGGACCGAATATGTCGGCTGGCAATGGGCGTTCTGGCAGATTGTCGCGCCGTGCCTGCTGGCCATGGTTGCCGTGGCTTACGGCCTGCCCCAGGACCCGCTGCGCCTGGAGCGCCTCAAGCAGTTCAACTGGCGCGGCCTGCTGCTGGGGTTTCCGGCGATCTGCATGCTGGTGATTGGCATCTTGCAGGGCAATCGCCTGGACTGGTTCGAGTCGCCGCTGATCACCACGCTGTTGGTGGGCGGGGTGCTGTTGCTGGTGCTGTTCATGCTCAATGAGTGGTCACACCCGATGCCGTTCTTCAAGTTGCAGATGCTCGGGCTGCGCAACCTGTCGTTTGCCCTGATCGTGCTGGCCGGGGTGCTGGTGGTGTTGCAGGCGGTGATCATCCTGCCATCCAGCTACCTGGCGCAGGTGCAGGGCTATCGGCCGCTGCAAACCGCGCCGGTGATGCTGATCATGGCCCTGCCGCAGTTGATCGCCCTGCCGCTGGTAGCCGCCCTGTGCAACCTGCGCTGGGTGGACTGCCGCTGGGTGCTGGGGATTGGCCTGGGCATGCTGACCTTGTCCTGTGTTGGCGGCGCGCAACTGACCTCGGCGTGGATCCGGGATGAGTTCTACGTGCTGCAACTGTTGCAGATCTTCGGCCAGCCGATGGCGGTATTGCCGTTGTTGATGCTGTCCACCGGCAGCATCGTGCCCACCGATGGGCCGTTTGCCTCGGCCTGGTTCAACACGGTCAAGGGCCTGGCCGCGGTGGTTGCCACCGGGGTGATCGAGGTGCTGACCACCCACCGCCTGCATTTCCACTCGACCATGCTGGTGGACGCCCTGGGCAACTCACCGTTGGCCAATAGTGACGCCCCGGGCCTGGCCCATCGGCTGCACCAGCAGGCGGTGGTGCTGACTTCTTCGGATCTCTATTACGTCATGGCCGGTGTCGCGGTGGCGTTGATCCTGCTGATTTTCTGGATGCCGACGCGGATTTTCCCGCCGCGCGCACCCACCTGATTGTTGACGCAGACAAAGGATTTTTATGAAACGTAAAGACCAGATTGCCGTGACTGTTATCGCCGTGTGCGCCGTGGGTGTGCTGGTGTACCTGCTGGCGCCGGGTGTATTTGGCAACAAGCGCCAGACCACCAACGACGCCTTTGTGGCCGCCGACTACACCCTGGTGGCGCCACGGGTTGCCGGGTTTATCAAAGAGGTGTTGGTGGAAGACAACCAACAGGTCAAGGCCGGGCAGTTGCTGGCGTTGATCGATGACCGCGACTTGCGCGCCGCCGCCCAGGCCGCCGATGCCGAGACCCTGATGGCCCAGGCTCAACTGAAAAACGCGGTGGCCACCCTTGAGCGGCAAAGCTCGGTGATCGCCCAGGCCCAGGCCACCGTGGCCGCCGATCGCGCCGAAGTGGCCTTTGCCGAACACGAATTGAACCGCTACAACCATCTTGCCGGTGTCGGTGCTGGCACTGTGCAGAATGCCCAGCAAGCCAAGACCCGTATCGACCAGGCCACCGCGCGCCTGGCCAATGCCACGGCGGTATTGGCCGCCGAACGCAAGCAGGTGGAAATCCTCAGCGCCCAGCGCGATGCGGCTGAAGGCGGCTTGAAGCGGGCCCAGGCCGCGCTGGAAATGGCCAGTTATCAGCTGTCGTACACACGCATTGTCGCGCCGGTGGACGGCATGGTCGGCGAGCGTGCGGTACGGGTCGGGGCCTTTGTCACACCCGGCAGCAAGATCCTTGCCGTGGTGCCGCTGGCCGACGCGTATGTGGTGGCCAATTTCCAGGAAAACCAACTGTCCCACATGCATGCCGGCCAAGCGGTTGAAGTGCGGGTCGACAGCCTCGACGGTGAAGTGCTCCAGGGTCACCTGGAAAGCCTGGCGCCGGCCACGGGCGTGACCTTCGCCTCGGTCAAGCCGGACAACGCCACCGGCAACTTCACCAAGGTGGTGCAGCGCATTCCGGTGAAAATCCTCCTGGAGCCAGGGCAGGCGCATATCCATCGCCTGCGGGTCGGGATGTCGGTGGAGGCCAGCGTCAACACCCATCCCAGTGCGCAGCAACGTGAGGTGGCGCAGCAATGAGAAAACTCGCACTGCTTACCCTCAGCCTGGTCAGTCTGGGTGCGTGTACCGTAGGCCCTGATTTCCAGCGGCCCGATGTCCGGTCGACGGCGCACTGGGCCGAGCCCCAGGGACGCCAGGCCGCCAGCCGTGCGGTCAGCGATCCGTTGGAAGAGCAGTGGTGGGACGTGTTCCACGACCCGCAACTGTCGGCCCTGGTGCGCCGGGCACTGAGCGACAACCTCGACTTGAAACTGGCCAGCAGCCGCCTGCAACAGAGCCGCGCAGTGCGCCAGGTGACGAGCGCCGGACGCTATCCAGAGGTCAGCGCCGATGGCAACTACGGGCGCAAACGCAATAGCGCCAATGGCCTGAGCGACCCTTCGGGCAACAACGGCCGTTCGGCCTTCAACCTGTGGGATGCAGGCTTTGCGGCCTCCTGGGAACTGGACTTCTGGGGCCGGGTAAGACGCGAAACCGAAGCTGCCAACGCCACCCTGCAAGTGGCCGAAAACGACCGCCGCGCGGTGCTGCTGTCGGTGCTGGCCGAGACTGCCCAGGACTACATTCAACTGCGCGGCGTGCAAAGCACCCGTGCGGTCACCGAGCAAAACCTCGACGTGGCGCGCCGTAGCCTGAAACTCTCGCAGCTGCGTTTGGCCGACGGTGTGGCTACCCACCTGGATGTCGCTGAAGCCGCTGCGCAAGTCGCCGCCATCGAAGCGCGCCTGCCGGATTTGCAGCAGCGCCAGGACCAGTTGATCAACGCCCTGAGCCTGTTGATGGGCCAGGCTCCGCAAGCCTTGCATGCGCAACTGTCACCGGACGGCGCAGTGCCCCAGACCCAGCGCCAGGTGGCGATTGGCCTGCCGTCGCAACTGGCAGAGCGCCGCCCCGACATCCGCCAGGCCGAGGCGCGCCTGCATGCGGCGACCGCCAGCATTGGTGTGGCCAAGGGCGACTTCTACCCACGGATCACCCTGTCGGGCAGCCTCGGTTCCCAGGCCATGCAGTTATCGGATCTGGGCTCCTGGGGTTCGCGCACGTTCGCTTTCGGCCCGTCGTTGAGCCTGCCGCTGTTCAACGGTGGCCGCTTGCAGGGCATGCTCGACCTGCGCGAAGCCCAGCAGCAGGAAGCGGCCCTGGCCTACCAGCAGACCGTGCTGCGTGCCTGGCATGAAATCGACGACCAGTTGACCCGCTACAACGCCAGCCAACTGCGCCGCGACAGCCTCGCCGAAGCGGTGCGCCAGAACCAGATCGCCCTGGACACCGCCCAGCACCAGTACGTCGAAGGGGTGGTGGATTTCGTCAACGTGCTCACGGTGCAGAGCGCCTTGCTGGCGACCCAGGAGCAATGGGTGGAAAGCTCCACCGGCGTGTCCCTGGCCATGGTCGGCCTGTACAAGGCGCTGGGCGGAGGTTGGGAGTCGGTGTACCCGTTGCAGACCGCCGGGCGGTAACTGATAAAGTTTTTTGCCAGTCGCGATACAAGCTGTAATGATAATTGCTCTCAATAGTGTATCCGGGCGATTCATGGACACCGCGACTGACGGCCAGCAACAGCTTCATCTCCTGTACCGCGACCATCATGGCTGGCTACAAGGCTGGCTGCGCAAGCGTTTGGGCGACCGCGAGCACGCCGCCGATGTGGCGCAGGACACGTTCCTGCGCCTGTTGGTGTCTGGGCGTTTTCCCGGGGCCAGGGAAAGTCGCAGCTACCTGACGCAGATTGCGCGCAACCTGGTGATCGACCAATGGCGCCGCCTGCGCATCGAGCGCGCCTATCTGGAAAGCATCGCCCACTTGCCGGAGCCAGAGTCGCCGTCACTGGAGACCCGCGCACTGATCCTCGAAACCCTGATGCAGATCGACGCCATGCTCGACCGCATGCCCGAGAACGTGCGCCGCGCGTTCCTGTTGTCGCAGTTCGAAGGCCTGACCTACGCGCAGATCGCCGAACGCCTGGGGGTGACGATCAGCTCGGTGCAGAAGTACATGACCCGCGCGATCATTGCCTGCTACCAGGTGGCCTACGAAGAATGAGAGCCCGCCATGACGCGCCGATTGCCCAGGCGGTGGTCGAGCAGGCCAGTGAGTGGTTGATGCTGCAATGGGGCGGCGAATTCGATGGGGCCCAGCGCCAGGCCTTTGCCCATTGGCAGGCCGCCGACCCGGAGCATCGTCGCGCCTGGCAGCGTTTGCAGCAGTTGCAGCAGACCTTGGGCGGTGTGCCCGCCGACAGCGCCCGTGCGGTGTTGCGCGACGCGCCAGACCCCCAGCGCCGGGCCGCGCTGAAACTGCTTGGGTTGCTGCTGGTGGCCGGTGGCAGTGGCTACCTGGTGCAGGGCAGCCAGCCCTGGCAGGCGGCCTTTGCCGAGCATCGCACCGCCACTGGCGAGATTCGCCACCTGACCTTGAGCGACGGCACCCACCTGGACCTCAACAGCGACAGCGCCATCGACCTGCGCTTCAGTGCCACTGAGCGGCGCATCCGCCTGATTCGTGGCGAGCTCCTGCTGACCAGCGGCCACGACCCGTCCCGCCCGTTGATCGTCGAAACCGCAGCGGGCGATATCCAGGCCCTGGGCACCCGGTTTGCCGTGCGCGAGTTGGACGATGGTAGCCGCGTCGATCTGTATGAAGGGCGTGTGCAGGTGCGCCCGGTGCAGGGTGTGCCGGTGCTGATGAATGCGGGGGACAGCCTGTGGTTCAGCGCAACGCAGACCTCGGCGGTGACCGCGCTGGATGCCAACGCCAGCAGTTGGACCCACAATCGCCTGATCGCCGAGCGCCAGCCGTTGGGGCAGTTTGTCGCGGAACTGAGCCGCTATCGGCCAGGGGTTTTGCGTTGCGATGAATCGGTAGCGGGCCTGTTGCTGACCGGCGTGTTTCCCCTGAATGACACTGACGCGATCCTTGCGGCGCTGGAGCGCTCGCTACCGGTGCAGGTACAGGCGGTGACCCGTTACTGGGTCACCCTCAAACCCAGGGCCTGATTCCCACAGGGTTTTGTTTCTGGGTTGAGGGCCAAGGATAAATTTTTGATTTTCTTTTGTCGGTTTTCCATCCCCGTCCGGGATACCTCTTGAAAGCCAATCAAGAAGCGTTCTCACGGGGAGTCCTGCAATGCCGCACCACCCAATCCAACCTCTGGCCCGCGCCTTGCGCCGTGGCCTGTTTATCAGTGTGCTGGCGACTGTGCCGGTCGTCCCGAGCCTGGTTCAGGCCCAGGAGAGCGCGGGTGAAGCCTTGCGCCAATACAACATTCCTGCCGGCAGCCTGGACCAGGCGTTGAACCGTTTCGCCAGCGCATCGGGGATTTTGCTCTCGGTGGATGCGGCGCTGACTTCAGGCAAACGCAGCCCTGGCTTGCAGGGTCGCTATGCCACTGGGCCTGGGTTGGAGCAGTTGTTGGCGGGCAGCGGCCTGGTGGCGATGCAGTCCGGTGGTGGCTGGTCGGTGCAGGCCATTTCGGGGGACGGCTCGGTGCAATTGGGCGCGACTCGGATCAGCGCCCAGCAGGCCCAGGAAAGCGCCTGGGGCCCGGTCGACGGCATCGTCGCCACGCGGAGCGCCACGGGCAGCAAGACCGATGCGGCACTGGTGGAAATCCCCCAGACCATCAACGTCATCACCGCCGCCGAAATCAAGGCGCGGGGTGCGCAAAGCGTGACCCAGGCGTTGCTCTACACCCCAGGCATGAGCGCCGGTGGTTTTTCCGACCGAGTGAAGCTGTTCGATGAGCCGACCTCCCGTGGCTTCTCGCCGACGCCCCTGTACCTTGACGGCCTGCACTTGCCGTACGGCGGTGGCAGTACCGGCGGCGCGTTGCAGATCGAGCCCTATTCCCTGGAGCGCATCGAAGTGCTCAAGGGCCCGGCATCGGTGCTGTACGGGCACAACCAGCCGGGCGGCATCGTCAATATGGTCAGCAAGCGCCCCAGCGAGACCCCGGTGCGCCAGGTGGTGCTTGAAGCCGGCACCTACGAGCACAAGAGCGCGGCCATCGACCTCAGTGGCCCGCTGGATGACCAAGGCCAATTCTTCTATCGCCTCACTGGACGACTCAAGGACGAACAGGGCGAGATCGACTACTTCGAAAACAAGCGGCAATTCATCGCGCCCAGCCTGACCTGGCGACCCAATGACGACACCAGCCTGACCCTGTTCGCCCAATATCAGAAAGACAAGGGTGTGCCCGAAGCCCAGGGGCTGCCGGCCTCCGGGACGATCTGGAAAAATCCGAACGGCAAGATCGACCGTGATCTGTTTATCGGTGAACCGGGCGTCAACAAATACAACCGCGAACAGGTCGCCTTCGGCTACGAGTTGTCCCATCGTTTGAACGACACCTGGACCCTCAAGCAAAACGCGCGCTATGCCGAAGTGGACGACCGCTACGTGGCGCCGTTGCACGGCTATCGGTTTGTCGCCAACCCGGCCACCGGCGCCATGGATCAACGCTACCTGCAGCGCTTCGGTGTGGATTGGAAGCAGAACAACAAAGTCATCGGCGTGGATAACATCGCCCAGGCCGAGTTCAACACTGGCGAGTTCTCCCACACGCTGATCGTGGGCCTGGATTACTACCACTCCAACTCCAGGTTCCTCGGCCTCTATGACCGCAACCCACCGATCATCGATCTGTTCACGCCGGTCTACGGCCAGCCGCTGAATTTTGGCCAGCCGTACCGCTGGGACAACACCATCACCCAGACCGGCCTGTATGTGCAGGACCAGATCAAGTGGGACAAGTGGGCGCTGGTGCTGGGCGGGCGTTATGACTGGGCCAACGTGGTCAACAAGGTGCCGCTGAGTGGCGACCGCACCAGCAGCAAGGACCAGGCATTCACCGGTCGCGCAGGCCTGGTATACCTGTTCGATAACGGGCTGGCGCCGTTTATCAGCTACTCGGAATCCTTCCTGCCGCTGTCCGGCACCGATGCCAACCAGAAGCCCTTTGACCCGTCCACCGGCAACCAGTACGAAGTCGGCGTGAAGTACCAGCCGCCGGGCCAGGAAAGTTTTGTGCAGGTCTCGGTCTACCAACTGGACCAGGAAAATATCCTGACGGCCATTCCGCTGACCAACTTCAGCAGCCAGAGCGGGGCCATGCGTTCGCGCGGCGTCGAGTTCGAAGCCAAGGCGGTGTTGAACGATGCCTGGGATGTGGTCGCTTCGGCGGCGCGCAACGACATCAAGTACACCAAGGACAACGAGGGGCGCGAAGGCCGCCACCCGGCGGGCATCTCGCCGCTGACAGCGGCGTTGTGGGTCAACTACACCGTCGTTGGCGACAGCCCGCTGGCCGGTCTCGGCGCAGGTATCGGCGCGCGTTACTCGCGCAAAAGTCTTGGCGACTACTACGCCGGCGCGTTCAGTGTGCCGTCCTACACCGTCTACGATGCCAGCCTGAGCTACGACCTGGGCGCCTCGCCCCTGAAGCTCAAAGGCGTCAAGTTGGCGATGAATGTGCAGAACCTCGACAACAAAACCTACGTCTCACAGTGCACCAGCGACCTGGATTGCTACTACGGCGAAGGGCGCACGGTGGTGTCGAGCCTGACGTACGACTGGTAAGGCTCTCAAGGAGAGTCTGCTGTGGCGGCCGGGCAAGCTCGGCCTCTACATCGCAGGCGTACTGCAGGCGGCCACTGCACCTCTAGTCGGATTACGCGCCATTCGCTGTCCTGCCGGTTGACGGTGTTGGCGAGTTTCTCCCAAGATAACTCATTGCAAACTTAATCTGGTGAGACCGCCCCATGAGCGCTCAACTTTCCCCCATTGTGTCCGAGTTCGAAACTGAAGATCAGGCGGCCAGTTACGACCGCTGGTTTCGTGAGAAAGTCTTGGAGGCAATGAACAGCGACAAGCCCCGCTTGCCTCATGACGAAGCAATGGCCAAGGTTCAGTCTGCTCTAGACGAGCGTAGGAAGTCCCGTGCAAGTAGTGCGCTGGACTGAAGAAGCTACCACCGACCTGGTGGAAATCATCGACTACATAGATCAGCGCAATCCTCTTGCAGCCGAGGTGTTGTATAGCACCATTTTGAGGGCAGTCGAAGGCCTGCCATCGGCCCCTTATTTGTTCAGGCCAGGTAGGGTTCCTGGATCTCGTGAGTGTGTGGTGCATCCCAATTACCTGGTGGTTTACCAGATAGTGACCGATAGCATCGACGTACTTCGCGTGCTTCACGCCCGCCGTGAGTATCCCTGATCCACCGATCGTCTTTAATGACCGCGCTTAGGTTCATGGATTCTGCAAAAACACCACATACCCGCCAAACCACTCACTCTCCTTCAAATACTCCGGCTCCTGCCAATCCCCGCCCTGGATCAAGCCGATCTTGAACGGTAGCCCCAGCCGGTTCATCCGTGGCAGGTACGCCGCGTAATCCGGGATGCTGTGGCGCCCCTGGTAGGTCTGCACCACCACTTCATCCACCACCCCTTTGAGCTGGGCGATGGCGGCCGGGTCGGCGTTGCTGCTCCAGTCCATCAGGCCGGTGATGCTCAGGCGCAAATCCTTTGGCAGGCGCTGGCGCAAATCCTTGAGGAAGTCGGCGTATTCGTGCAGGTATTGGGTGCGGGCGTCGAAGTCGATCTGGATACCCACCACCGGGTTGCCCGCGGTTTTCCAGCGCTGCACCTGCCCCAGCAACTTTGTGTAGACCGGCTCTGGCCAACGCAGGGTGTGGGCGCGGTAGACCACCCACACCTGGCCCTGGCGGATGCGCGGCACGCTCATGCCCTGGGCGATGAACTGCACGCCACGTTCGGGGTGGCGGCGGGTCGAGTTGATCTGGCCCTGGAGGATGTACAGGGTCCTGGCCTGCTTGAGCACCGGCTGTGGTACGACGCCGCTCCACAGCCAGAAAGCGTCATAGTCGTAGGCGTCGACGGTGGCGAAGGCCGGGCTCGCCAACAGCAGCAAGCCTAGCCACAGGTGTTTCACCAGTAGTACTGCAGCGACTTGCCCCACTGCGTGTCGGCAAACCCGCTTTTCAACTGGCGGAACCAGCCCTTGCGCACCGCCTTGTCCACGTCCTCACCACCGCAGCTGTTATAGCCCGAAGGCGCGTAACAGTTGATCGCCCGGAACAGCGCATAGGCCTTGTCGTCACGCGGCGCCTTGGGGTTGGCGATCACCTGTTGATAACCATCGAGCCGCGAGAAGGTTTCACCTTTGAAACCCGATGCAGTGCTGCCCAGGCTGCCGGCTGAGCGCGCCTCTTCCAGGGGCATGCCGTCCAGGCCGTTGCGCAGGATGAACTCACCCAGGCAGTTGAGGCCGTGTGGGTTTTTCGCGTCGTTTTGCAAGGTGCTGGCGGTTTGCGCGATGGTCGGGCACGCATAGCCCGAGGCTGCTTTGTCGCCGCTCCAGCGGAACAAGGTCAGCGCCTGGCCGCCGTCGTACACGTAGCCCAGGCTGGTGCCGATTTTATCTGCGGCAGGCGAGGCCGGCAGTTGCTGCAAATCCTCGGCAAAAGTCGCGAACTGGCCGCGCAACAGGTCTTTGTAAAGCAATACAAATTGCGCGGTACGGCGCTCCAGCGGGTCGCTGGCCTGGCTGATCTGCTGGCGCAACAACTCTGGGCCGGCCACGCTGCGCAGCAGGATATAGCGCACTTGCGGGGTCTGGATCGGCGAGTCGGCGGTGAACACCTTGGCCAATTGGCCGCTGCGCTCGTAGTTCATCGCCAGGGCCAGTTCCAGTTGCTCGCGCTGCAAGGGCAGCTTGGCGTGCGGTAGCAGTTGCAGCCAAAGGGTGGCAGCGCCTTGCCAGTCTTGCTTGGCTTCCAGGGCCAGGCCGCGCAGGGTTTGCTGGCTGAATGCCAAGTAATCCAGGCTCGCGGGTAGCGCTGGCGGCAGATGTTTCAACGCCGCGTCTGGCTGGTGCTCGACATACAGGGCAAACGCCGCCTGCAGGTAGTCGTACAGCGCAGGCTCATTGGCAAACGCGGCCTTTTGCCCGTCGAGGATGGCGCGGGTCAGCTTGGGCGGGTTGTTGGCGCGCATCCACATCAGGTCGTTGATCGCCAGCAGCAACGGGTTGCGGATGGTCTCGGCGTAGCTGGCCAGCAGCTTGTTGTCGGTTTCTTCCACCAGTTCATCGATAGACCCATTGCGCTCGGCATCGCTGGCCTCGGTCAGTTGCCAGGCGTAGTCGTCGGCCAGCCTGGTCGCATCGCCCGCCAGCCAGTGGACCCGACGCAGCAGACCGCGAGCGGAGGCTGCATAGTCGCCCTGTGGATAAGTTTTCAGGTAGCTGAGGAAGCTATGCTCGGCTTCGCCCAGGGCCGACTTATCCACAGCCTCGCGCTGGGGCATGCCGTATTCGTCGAAGGCGTTTTCCTGGGCATGGTTGAGCGACGCGCGGGCGATCATGTACACCGCCGTTTCTTTCAGCCAGGGCAGCGTTGTGACGGTGACCGCGGCAAACCCGCGCTCGGCATATACAAAGCGCCCGCTGTAAAAGTCGGAGGCGGCGAGCAGGTAGGTGGTCAGTTCACGTCCCTGGGTCGATGCAATCAACTGTGGCTCCAGCAGCACTTCGCCCTGCCAGTCGCAGGTGCCAAGCAACTTCAAGCGTGCATTGGCCAGCAGCACCCGTTCATTTGCCGGCACGTCGGCCTTGATCACTTGGCGTACAAAGTCGGTGGCACTCTGCACATTGTTGCTGCGACAGCGGCTGCCTTCGCCCCACAGGAACTGGTCGCCCGCTGGCGCCGTCGTGGTATCGCGCTGGATACCCAGCGAGGCCAGCAATTGCGTCAACTCGGCGCCTTGTTCCTCGGCCGATTCTGCGGCAGCTGGGGCAGGGACTAGGCGATACACCGGGAACGGCACCGGGCCGAATCCCTGGGCCAGGTCATCTGCGCCCAGCGCATTGGGCGTCAGCGGCGCATTCTTTTTGGCCGCGAGCAATAGACGCAAATTGGTCCGACTGTCATTGCCGGGGCTCAGGAAGGGCACGTTGCTGCACGCGGTCAGCGAGTCCTGGGACACGCGCCAGTCGGGGTAGCACGAGTCGTCGCCACTGGCCTGGGCCTGTAGGGATACGCCGGCACACAGTGCCAGGGTCAGGGATGACAGAAGACCGATGCGCATGAATTGTCCTTATTCCGGGAGTCCGCGAATGCCGCTGGGCGAAAGGTGCAGATAATAGCGTGAACATTGCAAAATGTTGCACAGAAGGCCGTCAATCTGTGGGTTTTATCGGTCTAGACTGTAGTCAATCACCTAGTCTCGGAGTTGTTATGGAATCGCCTGTCCACACCCTGCCGTCGTTGTTCAAACAGCTCGGGCTGCCCGATGACGCCACCAGCATTGAGCGTTTTGTTGCCGTGCATTCACCGCTCAAGCCGGAATTGAAGCTCGAAGATGCGTTTTTCTGGACGCCCAGCCAACAGGCGTTTTTGCGTGAAGAAATTCTGGAAGATGCGGATTGGGCTGAAGTGGTGGATGAGTTGAATCTGCTGTTGCGCCGCAGTCGTTTGTAGGAGCGAGCTTGCTCGCGAAAAACCTGAGAGCGCCGTGGGAATTCAGGCTTCCCGCGTTATCGTTGACGTTTTTCGCGAGCAAGCTCGCTCCTACAGGGGGGCCTCCTATCTACAAAATTGTTTCAAAAGTTGACGAGATTCCATTCCTCGACCATATTGATAGTTAGCAAACTAACTGTATGCGAACTATCCCGTGTCCCAATCCCTCGAACACCTTCACATGAGCCTCAGCAGCAGCATGGTGGCTGGCGCCCGTCACTGGCGCAAAATCTGCCAGAGCACCCTGGTGAGCTACGGTATTTCCGAAGCCTGTGCGGTGCCTTTACTGATGATCGGCCGTCTCGGCGACGGTGTGCATCAAGTCAAGGTGGCCCAGGCGTCGGGGATGGAAAGCCCATCCCTGGTGCGCTTGCTCGACCAACTGTGCAACAGTGGTTATGTGTGCCGCACCGAAGATATCCACGACCGCCGCGCCAAGGCCTTGAGCCTCACCGAGCGCGGTCGTGAGCTGGTGCAAGCGGTGGAAGCACAACTGGTGCGCCTGCGCCGTGAAGTGCTGGCCGATATTGCGCCTACCGATATGGAAGCCGCGCTACGTGTGCTGCGCGCCTTTGAGGCGGCGACACTTTGAACGGATTTTTCAGCGGCTTCCCGCCCGCCCGCGACTGGTTCTACGGTGTGCGTACCTTCGCCGCCTCGATGATCGCGTTGTACATCGCCATGCTCATGCAAATGCCGCGTCCGTATTGGGCGATGGCCACGGTGTATATCGTCTCCAGCCCGTTTGTCGGCCCCACCAGTTCCAAGGCGTTGTACCGCGCCATCGGCACCTTGATGGGCGCGGCGGCAGCGGTGTTTTTTGTGCCGATGTTTGTGCAGTCGCCCTACATTCTGGTGGTGGTGATCGCATTGTGGACGGGCACTTTGCTGTTCCTCTCCATGCACCTGCGCACGGCCAATAACTACGCCTTGATGCTGGCCGGCTACACCCTGCCGCTGATCGCCCTGCCGGTGGTGGATAACCCCCTGGCGGTGTGGGATGTGGCCGAGGCGCGGACCGAAGAAATCTTCCTCGGTATCGCGGTGGCCGCCGTGGTGGGCGCGATGTTCTGGCCGCGCCGCCTTATGCCGGTGTTCGATGGTTCGGTGGCCCAGTGGTTTGCCGATGCCCAGGTCTACAGCCAGCGCTTTCTGATGCGCAATGTGCAGCCTGAAGAAGTCAGCAACCTGCGCGGCGCTATGGTCGCCACCTTCAACACCCTCGAATTGATGATCGGCCAGTTGCCCCACGAAGGCGCACGGCCGCAGACAGTGCGTAACACCAAGGAACTGCGTGGGCGCATGATCCACCTGCTGCCGGTGGTGGATGCACTGGATGATGCGTTGTACGCCATCGAACACCGTGCCCCGCAGTTTCTCGATCGTCTCACACCGATACTCCAAGCCACCCAGCAATGGCTGGAAGACACCCGACAAGGCGCACCGCTGGAAAGCTGGCGCGCCTTGCGCGACCAGTTAGACGCCCTGCAACCCCAAGGCGAAGCGCTGGACGATCGCCACACCCTGCTGTTTTCCAACGCGCTGTACCGCCTTGGTGAGTGGATCGACTTGTGGCAAGACTGCCGCAGCCTGCAAGCCGCCATTGAGTGCGAAAGCCAGGACACCTGGCGCGCCGTCTACCGTCACTGGCGCCTGGGCCGGCTCACGCCATTCCTCGACCGTGGCCTGATGTTTTACTCGGCATTCTCCACCGTCACCGCGATCATCGTCGCCTCGGTGCTGTGGATTCTGCTGGGCTGGACCGACGGCGGCAGTGCGGTGATTCTGGCGGCGGTGGCGTGCAGCTTCTTCGCCTCGATGGACGACCCGGCGCCGCAGATTTATCGGTTCTTTTTCTGGACGGCGATGTCGGTGCTGTTCGCCAGTCTCTACCTGTTTCTGGTGCTGCCCAACCTGCACGATTTCCCGATGCTGGTGCTGGCGTTCGCCGTACCGTTTATCTGCATCGGCACCCTCACCGTGCAGCCGCGCTTTTACCTGGGCATGTTGCTGACGCTGGTGAACACCTCGTCATTCATCAGTATCCAGGGGGCCTATGACGCGGACTTCCTCAACTTCGCCAACGTCAACCTGGCCGGTCCCGTGGGCCTGCTGTTTGCCTTTGTGTGGACGCTGATCGCCCGGCCCTTTGGCGCCGAACTGGCGGCCAAGCGCCTGACCCGCTTCAGTTGGCGCGATATTGTCGGCCTCACCGAACCTGCGACCCTGGCCGAGCACCGGCACATGGCCGTGCAAATGCTCGACCGCCTGATGCAGCACCTGCCGCGCCTGGCCCTCACCGGCCAGGACACCGGTATTGCCCTGCGTGATTTGCGGGTGGCACTGAACCTGCTCGACCTGCTGGCCTACTCGCCGCGCATCCTTGGCGTGCCACGGGTGTTGCTCAACCAAGTGGTCGAAGGCGTCGGGGTTTACTTCAAGGCCTGTCTTAAAGCCGGTGAGCGCTTGCCCGCGCCCAGCGGCCTGCTGATGACCCTCGATCGCACCCGCCGCGCGCTCAACGGCCAGGGCCTGCAAGGCGAGGACGATACCCGCCTGCACCTGTTGCACGCCTTGGCCGGCCTGCGCCTGGCGCTGTTGCCTGGGGTTGAATTCATTGGCGGCGCCGAGATGCAAGCGCCGCTGCCTGATGGAGCGCCTCTATGATCGGTGACCTGGACATCAGCGGAGTGTTCCTGCCCACGCTGCTGGTGCTGATGGGCATTACGTATGGCTTTTACCTGGTGGTGCACGGGTTGTTGACCCGTGCCCACTTCTATCGCCTGGTCTGGCACCGGGCATTATTCAATGTGGCTCTCTACGCGCTGTTGCTGGGCGCTGTGGACTCACTCAGTCGATACCTGATGACATGAAAAAACCTTTTTTGACGATTGGCCGTGTGGTCCTGACGCTGTTGGTAGTGACCTTTGCCTGCGTCGTGGTCTGGCGCATGGTGATGTACTACATGTTTGCCCCCTGGACCCGCGACGGGCATATCCGTGCCGATATCGTGCAGATCGCCCCGGACGTGTCCGGGCTGATCCAGCAAGTGGACGTGCGCGACAACCAGTTGGTGACCCGTGGCCAAGTGTTGTTTGCCGTCGACCAGGACCGCTTCAAGCTCGCCTTGCGCCAGGCCCAGGCCGCTGTGGCCGACCGCCAGGAAACCCTGGCCCAGGCCCAACGCGAAGCCAAGCGCAACCGTGGCCTGGGCAACCTGGTAGCCAGCGAGCAACTGGAAGAAAGCCAGTCCCGCGTGGCCCGCGCCCAGTCGGCCCTGGCCGAAGCGCAGGTGACGGTGGACAGCGCCCAGCTCAACCTTGACCGCTCGGTGATCCGCAGCCCGGTGGATGGCTACGTCAACGACCGCGCCCCCCGGGCCCAGGAATTTGTCACCGCCGGGCGCCCGGTGCTGTCGGTGGTGGACAGTAATTCCTTCCATATCGACGGCTATTTTGAAGAGACCAAGCTGGACGGCATTCATGTCGGCCAGAGCGTGGATATCCGCGTGGTCGGTGATAACGCGCGCTTGCGCGGCCATGTGCAGAGCATCGTCGCCGGGATCGAAGACCGCGACCGCACCAGCGGCGCCAACCTGCTGCCCAACGTCAACCCGGCATTCAGTTGGGTGCGCCTGGCCCAGCGGATCCCGGTGCGCATTGCCTTTGACGATGTGCCGGCAGACTTCCGCATGATTGCCGGGCGCACCGCCACCGTGTCGATCATCGCGGACCAGCCCAAGCCCGGAGACCAGCCATGAAGCGACTGCTGGCGACCGCTGGGCTGGGGTTGTTGCTGTCTGCCTGCCAGGTGGTCGGCCCGGACTATCACCTGCCGGACGAAGCCGCCGTGAACCGTGGCGACCTGCAAGGCCAACTGGCCGGGCAGGGCAGCAATGTAGTCTCGGCCCCGGTGCCCGCCGACTGGTGGAAGTTGTACCAGGACCCGCGCCTGGATGAGCTGGTGCGTCAGGCCATGGCCTCCAACACCGACTTGCGCGTGGCGGCGGCCAACCTGCAACGGGCGCGTTTCCAGGTACAGGAAGCGCAATCGGCGGGCGGTTGGAGCGGTGGCGTCAAGCTCGGCGCCCAACGCTTGCAGGAGTCCGGCGAAGCCTTCCTGCAGGCGGATAAGGTGCCGGTGGCCAATGTCGCAGATATCGGCATCACCACTTCTTATCAGTTCGACCTGTTCGGCACCTTGCAGCGCGGCATCGAAGGCGCCCAGGCCAATGCCGACGCGACCCAGGCCGCCGTCGATACCGCGCGCATCACCCTGGTGGCGGACGTGGTGCGCTCCTACACCCAGGTCTGCGCAGCCAACGAAGAGCTGGAAATTGCCCGCCATTCCCTCGACCTGCAAGCCCAAGGCACGCGCCTGACCCAGCGCCTGCGTGACGCTGGGCGCGGTGATGAAACCCAAGTCACCCGTTCGCAAACCCAGTTCAAGTCGCTGCGTGCCGAACTGCCGCGCTTTGAGGCCGCGCGCCAGGCCGGGTTGTTCCGCCTGTCGATGCTGCTGGCCAAGCCCGTGGACCAACTGCCCGCCGGCACCCGTGAGTGCGCCGAGCTGCCGCATATTGCCCAATTGCTGCCGGTGGGCGATGGTGCGGCGCTGCTCAAGCGTCGGCCGGATGTACGCCAGGCCGAGCGCCGGCTGGCGGCCTCGACGGCGGGCATCGGCGTCGCCACCGGCGAGCTGTACCCGGACATCAGCATCGGTGCCTCCATCGGCACCGTCGGCATTATCGACAACCTTGGCAAACCGGCCACCAACCGTTGGGGCTTCGGCCCGCTGTTGAGCTGGACGGTGCCGTCCAACGGCTCGCGCGCGCGCATCCATGAAGCCGAGGCCGCGACCCAGGGCGCCTTGGCGCATTTTGACGGGGTGGTGCTCAACGCTATCCGCGAGACCCAGACCGGCCTGGCGCAATACACCGCGCAACTGCAGCGCCGCGATGCCCTGGCCGAGGCCGAGCAGTCGGCGCAACAGGCCGCCGACCAGACGCACCGCTTCTTCCTGGCCGGGCGTGAGTCGTTCCTCGCCGACTTGCAAGCCACCCGCACCTACACCGACATGCGCGCCCAACTGGCGCAGGCCAACACCCAAGTGGCAATGAGCCAGATCGACTTGTTCCTGGCCCTGGGCGGTGGCTGGGAAAGCGGACGAACGCACGGTGCAGAACCCGGCAAACCCTGAGGCGATTGCTATGCTTTGATCAGACGGGCTTTCGTGATGGCCCGCTGATCACTGCCTGCGTTGTTCATGGGGATTCCAATAATGAAAAACCCTTATGCTCCCGCTTTCTGGTGCGTGCTTTTCGCCCTGGTGTTGTTATCGGCGACGTACTTCTATGGCGTCATGCTGGCCCATCAACTCGACAAGGCCATGGTGTTCCTCGACAGCGCCTGTGCGCTGATCGCCGCGTTATCCGTTGGCGTGGTGGCGTGGGCGTCCTACCAGAGCCAGCGCACCCAGAAAAAACTCCTCGACCAAGGCAAGACACGGGTGGCGATCTGGGATACCAAGGTCGCCCTGCGCCGGGTCGAGACCGTGTTCGACCGCTATTTCTGGGGCAGCTACTGGCAACCTGGGCGCACGTTCCAGGAAGTCATGGGCGAGCTGACCGGCACACCGCTGGAAAAAAGCCTCGAAGCCTTGAAAAAACAATGCGTGGTACTCGACCGGCAAGTGGCCGAAGGGCGGCATTGGCTGAACAACGCCCGGGAGCTGTCCGACGTCGCCACCGCCATGGCTCGCGAGCGTTACCAGTTGGATTTCTACGATCCCAAGGCCGACACGCCAGGCAATGCGGTGATCCATCGCGAGTTTGAAGTGCTGGTGTACACCTGGACCGCACGCCTTAAAAGCTTCGACCACCAACTCGATGAGATCGAGACCGAATACCTAGAGCGCCCGTAGCCGGGTGGTCGGCCAGTCAAGGGCATTGCGCCATGCCCCCCTGCCAGTGCTAACCTTGCCCGGTTTCCGGCGGGCTTGAGCCGACACTCCACTTCGGAGGTCAGGGAAGACAGCCCACATCGCACAGGATTGGATCAGGTCACTTCATGAATAAATCAGCCGTTGTACTCTTGGGTTTTGTTGCCGCCGTCGGCGTGGTCAGTGCCGGTGGTGCCTGGTACACCGGCAGCCAGTTGGAAGGGGTGTTGAAAACCTCGATCGAAGACGCGAACAAGGAAATGGAACGCTCCCTGGCCGGCGTCGATGGCCGCATGACCCTGGAGATGGTCTCCCTGGATCGTGGCTGGTTCAGCAGCACCGGCCACTTCCGCCTCAAGGCGCAAGGCGCGGTGTTCGGTGAGCAGTTCAAAGACAGTGAGTTGCTGTTTGTCGACAATATCGAACACGGCCCGCTGCCGTTTTCGCGCCTGATGAGCCTCAAGTTGTGGCCGGTGCTGGCTTCCAGCCATCTGGCCCTTGAGAAAAACCCGACCACCGAAAAATGGTTCGCTGCCACCAAAGACGTGTCGCCTATCAAAGGTGTGGCCAACATCGGCTTCAACCGTTCGGTGAACGGCACGCTGGAACTGCTGCCCCTGGAGTTCAAGGACGCCACCAACAGCGTCAACTTCTCCGGCATGAAGCTCGACTTCTTCAACACTGCCAAAGGCGAAGAGATCAAGGTTGACGGCTATATGGACGCCTTCAAGATCTCCCTGGTCGACCCCAAAGGTGCACCGTTCCAGGCCGAGCTCAATGGCCTGACGCTGGCGAGCAACCTGTCCAAGACCAACTTCGGGTTCTACATCGGCAAGAACACCGTCGGGCTGAGCAACAGCAAGTTCACTTTTGGCCCGCAGCAAGCTGTGCTTAACATCAAGGGCTTCGAGCAGAAAGACAGCAGCGACACCCAAGACAACAACATGCAGGGTCGCGTTGATTACAAAATCGCCGAGATCACTTACCAGGGCAAACCCGTGGGTTCGGCAGCCATGGCGATCAGCATGAAAAACATCGACGTGCCGGCGGCGATGGTGTTGACCAAGCTGTATCAGGACAAGATGCAACCGGTGCAGGCCGCTCAGGCGGCTGGGCAGCCGATCCCCGAGCTGCAACTGAGCGAAGCCGAGCAAGCGCTGGCCCAGGCCAACGTTGAACAACTGTTGGCCGCCAAGCCACAAGTGGCCCTGGAAAACCTGTCCCTCAAGACCGCCAATGGCGAAAGCCGCTTCAACCTGGTGGTGGACATGACCAAACCGTCCACCATGGAACTGCCACCTGTTGAGCTGGGCAAGCAGATCATCACGCTGCTCGATGCCAACCTGACCCTGTCCAAGCCGATGATTGGCGATGTTGCCGCCCTGCAAGCGCAGATCGATGGCGTGACCGACCCGAAAGCCATTGAGCAGCAGTCCCAGATGGCCAGCGAGATGCTCAGCGGCATGGCCGTTGGCACACAACTGGCGACCCTGGAAGGCAACGACATCCTGGCCAAGCTGCACTACGCCAACAATGAAGTGACCTTCAATGGCCAGAAAATGACCGTCGAGCAGTTCATCGGCGGCGTACTGGGCAAACTGGGGGCGGTCAGCGGCGCGCAGTAAGCCTCTGTAGGCCGGCACCGACCCAAAATGTGGGAGCGGGCTTGCTCGCGAATGCGGTGGGTCAGTCATGGATATGTTGACTGATACACCGCATTCGCGAGCAAGCCCGCTCCCACATCTGATCTCCATTGGCTTGTAGGGCGATTCTGAACAATTGTCCTGATTTGCCCTATTCCATACCCTTCTCAGGGATATTGCGCACAGGAAAGCTTGACCGGGTCATCAGACACCGGCGGCCTGATGCGTGTTGTACAGGCGAACCTATCGCTACAGCTTTCCAAGTAAGGAAGCTGACGACATGCTGCGTAACCTCTCACCCACCGGCCCTGGCCGATTGCGTCTACTGATCGGTGCTGCCTTGTTGCTGCCGACCCTGGCCGTGGCCGATCCTGCCTATGATTCGCTGATTCGCCAGGCCCGTACCGGCAACTACACCCCGGCACTCAACCTGCTGCGCCAATTGCCTGCCGAACGCCAGACCTCCGGCCAGGTCAGCGACCACCTGCTGATCGCCAGTTGGGCGCGCCAGGATGACGAAGTACTCAAGGTCTATGAGACTCAGGGGCGCCAGCGCCAACTGACCACCCAAGCGTTGACCGCCGTGGCCCGCACCTACCGCGATCAACAGCGTTGGGCGCCTGCCGAGGCCGTGTATCGCCAGGCGTTGCTGCGTGAACCGAACAACCCGGACCTGCAACTGGGCCTGGCCCTGACCCTGGCCGATAGTGGCAAAGCCGCCGAAGCCGTACAGCGTGCCCGCACCTTGGTAGCGGCCAAGCCCGAGGATGTGGAACGGCGCATGGCGCTGGGCTACGCGTTGTCCCGGGCCGGGCAGACCTTCGACTCATTGTTCGAATTCGACCAAGCCTTTATCCGCGCCGGCAACCGGCCTGACGTGGTGCGCGAATACCTGATCGCCCTGCAACGTGCACGTATGCCGGAGCCGGCCTTGCGCCTGAGTGCGCGTCACCCCGGCCTGCTGGACCCGGTGACCCAGCGCCGCCTGGAAGGTGACCTGGCGGCCGAACGTGTGCGCCTGGCTGAATTCCCGACGCGCAGTGAAAGCGAACGTTTTGTGATCGCCGACCGCGCCCTCAAGGATTACGACCGACTGATCGCCACCTGGACCCCGGATGCCAGTGCCCATGACGATGTGGTGCGCTGGCGCATCGACCGGATGGGCGCGCTCAAGGCCCGTGCACGTACTGCCGAGGTGATCCACGACTACGAAGCCTTGCAAGCTCAAGGCGTGCAACTGCCCGGCTACGCCCTGCGCTGGGTGGCCGCCGCCTACCTCGATCAACGCTTGCCGGAAAAGGCTGCGCCGCTGTTTCGCCAAGCGGTGGCAGCGCCAGACGCCGACCCCAGCAACCAAGTGGTAGACAGCACCGCGCTGTACTACTCCCTGCTGGAAAACGACCAGACCGGCGAAGCCCGGGCCGTCGCAAACGACCTGGCGAGCACGCAAAAGCCTCGGGTTGAACTCAAGGGGCTGCCCCTCGGCAACCCCAACGACGCGTGGCTGGCCGCCCAGCAACTGGCGGCCCAGGCCGCGACCTACGGCGCTGATCTGCCCACCAGTGAAAAAAGCCTGGAGAACCTGGTGCGCACCTCGCCCGGCAATGTCGGCATGCGTGTGGCCCAGGCGGACATGTTCCGCGCCCGCGCCTGGCCGCGGCGTGCCGAAATTGCCCTCAAGGATGCGGAAAACCAGAACCCCCGCCATATCGACCTGGAAGTCTCCCAAGGCTACAACGCGCTGGAGCTGCAGGAGTGGCGCCAGCTTGATGTGCTCGCCGATGACGTGGTCGACCGCGCCCCGGAAAATCGCCAGGTCCAACGCCTCCAGCGCCTGCGCAAGGTGCATGAAATGGCTGAACTGCGCATCGAAGCCGAGACCGGTAAAAGTCATGGCGGCGGGGCGGTGTCGGGTAGCCGCGACTGGGGCATCGAAACCCTGCTCTACAGCCCGCCCATCGATGAAGACTGGCGGATATTCGGCGGTATCGGCTACGCCACCGCCGACTTTGAAGAAGGCACTGGCCACCACCGCTGGCAGCGCCTGGGTGTGGAGCGGCGCACCCGTGATATGACCCTGGAGGCCGAAGTCTCCAATCACTCCTACGGCAAAGGCACCAAGCAGGGCGCACGCCTGGCGATTGCGCGTGACATCAACGACCACTGGCAGTACGGGGGCAGTCTTGACTACCTGGCCGCCAGCACACCGTTGCGTGCGCTCAATGCCAACGTCACGGCCAATGGCGGCAGCGGGTTTATCCGTTGGCGCGCCAACGAGAGCCGTGAGTGGAGACTGGCGCTGAGCCCGTCCCACTTCAGCGACGGCAACGACCGTGTCGAGGCGCTGCTCAGCGGCCGTGAGGGCGTCTACCGCTCGCCGGGCGTGCAAGTGGACCTTGGCCTGGAAGTCGCCGCCAGCCGCAACAGCAAGGAAGAAGCCGCGTATTTCAACCCGCGTTCAGACTTCAGCGTGCTCCCCACGGTGAGCGTCAACCATGTGCTCTATCACCGCTACGAAACCCAGTGGAGTCAGCAGTTCCAGGCCGGTGCGGGCACCTACAGCCAGCGCGATTACTCAACCGGCGCCATTGGTTTGCTCAGTTACGGCCAGCGTTATCGCTGGAACGACGTACTGGAAACCGGCGCCAACCTGAGCTGGATCAACCGACCTTATGACGGTCAGCGCGAAAGCGATGTGCGCCTGCTCGTCGACCTCACTTACCGTTTCTAGAAGAGTCCGATCATGACCCTTGTTTCCCGTTGCCTGCTGGCCCTGGGTTTTTTGCTGAGCAGTGCCTGTGCCCAGTCCCCCGCGCCTTTTACGCCACCTGCTGAACGACTCAAACCGGTCAACGAAGCGCCGTGGCCGAAAAACCATTTCCTGGGCATTGCCTACCACGATGTCAACGACCGTGATCCCGACCAGAGAGTGGTGGCGGTGCGTACCGAACGCTTGATCGAACAGTTGTCCTGGCTGCGCGAGAACGGCTACCAGGCGGTCAGCGTCGATCAGGTCCTTGCCGCCCGCGCCGGCGGGCCACAGTTGCCGCCCAAAGCCGTCATGCTCAGCTTTGACGACGGCTATTCGAGCTTCTACACCCGCGTGATGCCGATCCTGCGTGCCTACCAGTGGCCTGCGGTGCTGGCGCCGGTGGGCAGTTGGGTCGACACGCCGTTGAACCAACCGGTGGATTTTGCCGGTGTGCCGCGTGAGCGCGGGGAGTTTTTGACCTGGCAACAAGTGCGCGAAGTGGCGCAATCGGGCCTGGTGGAAATCGCCGCGCATACCGACGCCCTTCACAAAGGTGTGCTGGCCAATCCCCAGGGCAACATGGAGCCGGCCGCCGCCACTCGGCGCTATGACCCGGTCACCCGCAGCTATGAGCCCGAAGCGCAGTTCCAGGCGCGGATGCGCGCCGACGTCGCGGCGATTTCCAATAAGATCCGCGCCGTTACCGGCAAGGCCCCGCGTGTGTGGGTCTGGCCATACGGGGCGGCGGACGGCACCTCCCTGGCGGTGGTGGGCGAGCAGGGTTACCAGATGGCCCTGACCCTGGAGGACGGCCTCGACAACCTCGGCAACTTGATGAGCAGCCCGCGCTTTCTAGTGGACAACGACCCGTACGGCGAGGACTTCGCCAACAGCATGGTCTCGGCGCAGGTCAAAGCGCCGATGCGCGTGCTGCATGTGGACCTGGATCAGGTCTACGACCCGGACAAGGCGCAAGAAGTGCGCAACCTCGACGCATTGGTCCAGCGCGTGCTGGACATGGGCGTCGACACCGTGTTCCTCCAGGCGTTCGCCGATCCCAAGGGCGATGGCCTGGCGCGTTCGCTGTACTTCCCCAACCGCCATTTGCCGATGCGTGCCGACCTGTTCAACCGTGTCAGTTGGCAGTTGCACACCCGTGGCGGCCTGGTCAAAGTCTACGCATGGATGCCCGTGCTCAGCTTTGCCCTGGACCCCAAGCTGCCCCGCGTCAGCCGTTGGGACCCGGCCACCGGCAAGGTGGCCGTCGACCCGAAGCAGTACCAGCGGCTGTCGCCGTTCGATCCCAAGGTGCGCAAAATCATCGGTGAGATCTACGAAGACCTCGCCCGTACCAGCGCTATCCACGGCGTGTTGTTCCACGACGACGCCGTGCTTTCGGACTTTGAAGACGCCAGCCCCCAAGCCCTGAAAACCTACGCAGCCAATGGCCTGCCGGGCAGCATCCAGGCACTGCGCGCCGACCCTGAGGTGATGCAGCGCTGGACCCGTTTCAAGAGCCGCTACCTGATCGACTTCACCCATGAGTTGACCGCCAAGGTCCGCACCCTGCGCGGCCCGGAAGTGCTCACCGCGCGCAACATCTTCGCCGAACCGATGCTCAACCCGGCCAGCGAAGCCTGGTTTGCGCAGAACCTCGACGACTTCCTCCAGCACTACGACTGGACCGCGCCGATGGCGATGCCATTGATGGAAGGCCAGTCGCTGAAAAACTCCAACGCGTGGCTGGAAAAACTCGTGGCCACGGTCAAGGCCCGGCCCGGTGCGATGCAGCGCACAGTCTTCGAATTGCAGGCCAAGGATTGGCGCACCCCGGCCGCACCGGATCTTTCCGGTGCGCAAATGGCCGAGTGGATGGGCGTGCTCAAGCGCCAGGGCGCCAGCAGTTTTGGCTACTACCCCGACAACTTCCTGGAGAATTCGCCGGATCTGAACACCGTGCGTCCGGCCCTTTCCAACAAATGGAATCCTTGACTCATGTTCGACAGAATCCTAGCTCTTCTCGTTTTGGCGTTGGTGTTGGGTGTGCCCCTGGGCCTGATCTTCCTGGTCACTGGGCAGTTCCTGATGGAATTCGTGTTTTTCTACCCGTTGTTCATGTCCGGGCTGTGGATCGCCGGCGGCCTGTACTTCTGGCTGCACTGGGAACGCCACTGGCCGTGGGCCGATGACACCCCGGCGCCGGTACTCAAGGGCGAGCCGCTGATCTCGATCCTGATCCCTTGCTACAACGAAGGTGACAACGCCGCCGAGACCATTGGCGCGGCCTTGGCCCAGCGCTATCGCAACCTGGAAGTGATTGCGATTAACGACGGTTCCAGCGACAACACTGCCCAGGTGCTCGATGCCCTGGCGCTGCATGAGCCGCGCTTGCGCGTGCTGCATCTGGCGCAAAACCAGGGCAAGGCCGTGGCCTTGCGCATGGGCGCCGTGGCGGCCCACAGCGAATACCTGGTGTGCATCGATGGCGACGCCTTGCTCGACCGCAACGCGGCGGCTTACCTGGTGGCGCCGATGCTCGACAACCCACGGCTTGGCGCGGTGACCGGCAACCCACGGATCCGCACGCGCTCGACCTTGATCGGCCGGGTGCAGGTGGGCGAGTTCTCTTCGATCATCGGCTTGATCAAGCGTACCCAGCGGGTGTTCGGGCGGATCTTCACCGTCTCCGGTGTGGTGGTGGCGTTTCGGCGGGCGGCCCTGGACCGGGTCGACTACTGGAGCACCGACATGATCACCGAAGACATCGACGTGAGTTGGAAGCTGCAACTGGACCACTGGAGCATCTTCTACGAGCCGCGTGCGCTGTGCTGGATTCTCATGCCGGAAACCCTCGGCGGCCTGTGGAAACAGCGCCTGCGCTGGGCCCAGGGCGGCGCCGAAGTGCTGTTCAAGAACATCCGTGGGATCTGGCAATGGCGCCACCGCTACCTGTGGCCGCTGCTGTTCGAATACTGCCTGTCCACGGGCTGGGCCTTCACCTTCCTGTTGTCGGTGATCTTCTGGGGCGTGGGCAAAGTCGTGCCGTTGCCCGAGGCGATTGCCGTCGGCTCGCTGATGCCACCGGCCTTCACCGGCTTGCTGCTGGCGGTGGTGTGCCTGGTGCAATTTGCCGTGAGCATCATGATCGACCGGCGCTACGAGCGCGGCCTGTGGAAAACCCTGTTCTGGACCGTCTGGTACCCGCTGGTGTTCTGGCTGGTGAGCCTGTTCACCACCCTGGTCAGCTTCCCCAAAGTCCTGTTCCGCCAACATCAGAAACGCGCGCGCTGGGTCAGCCCGGATCGCGGCATCAAGGCACCTGCCAAGGAAGTGAACCCATGAACCTGATCCGCACCCCACAGCGGCCTGTGATGCAGGCCATCGATATTTTCCTGACCCTGATGGCTTGGGCCGGCCTGGTGCTCCTGCTGGTGCGCGGGCTGGTGCCGATGCTCGATAGCAACGGCGGCCCACGTATCGATGCACCGATCTTCGCCGCGCTGAACACCTTGCAGATCTACCTGTGGATCGCCCTGTTCAATGCGGTGCTGCTGATCAGTTGGGCGCGCTACCAACAACGGCGCGGCAAGCAATTTGCCCAGCGCCGTACGGCGACCAAGGCGCTGAGTGACCACGGCTTGAGCGAGAGCTTCCGCCTGGCGGCTGGCGAGCTTGAACAACTGCGCCGACCGGGGGTGTTGGTGATTCATAACGATCAGGAGGGCGGGGTGCAGGCGGTGACGTCGCATGATTCCCGTGAGGTGCGGCGGCCAGAGTTGAAACTGGTGGTAGGGCAAGATAGCTAGGTGAAGTGGGGAAAACTATTTAGCTGTAGGGGGAGTCTGTAAATTTTTAGGAGGTTTCCTATTTGGTTCGTTCGGCGGCTCCATGATAATCACGGTGTTAACCCGACTTAAAGCGGTTTTTGCTTAACGTCTAATGAGTAATTGGTTGTTATTAATCAATTAATCGCCTATCCAGATGAGTACTTCGCTCAACTAAAAAGCTGGGTGCAGACAATCTGTTCGCCACTGATCACTGGCCTGCTCAATACATGGCTCACCGGTCAGGGGCAGGTGCTCGAATAGGCCGTTGCGGTTTTATACCTGGCGTCGCTGAGAGTGTGGGCGTAGCTGCCTGTCATACATGGAGTTTTACATGAAGCCAAAGCCGTTTAAAAAAAGCCTGCTGGCTTTGATCGTTGGGGCAATCAGTACCCAAGTGCTGGCGGTTGAAGTGGATGTTGGCCAAGGCAAGAGCACCTTGAACGGCGGGATATTTAGTGAATCACTGACCTTCACCGGAACGGTGACTCAGCCCACGAACGTGACCGCTAGCCAAGGCATTAGCAATTGGATGGGAGTGAGTGTCGCCGATACGAGAATTCAGGGTTCGTTGATCAATCGTGCAGATATTATTTTGGATGGTCAGGGTCGCGATATCCGAGGGTTTGCCGTGGACCCATCGCTGCAACTGACTGCCAATCCAGGGAGTAGCACCGTCACTGGTGATGTTATCCAGGCAGCTAACATCACCCAGAGTAACGGGGCGTTTCAAGCTTTTGAGATTGGTGCTACTACGATTGGCGGGAGCGTGATCAACTCCGGGACCATCCAATCCACAGCCCCAGTATCCAATCCCTGGACTTTTCGCGATGGTATTCGGTTGCATGGCACCACGGTGGCGGGGGACGTTTCCAATACCGGCGTGGTACGAATGACGGGAGTTAACTCGCTTGCTATGGTGCTGGACCGAGGAGGCCTCTCCCCAATCAGCATCGGTGGCAAGATTCTCAACTCCGGTACGTTGTCTGTCACGGGCGACGACTCCTGGGCTTTCGAGGTGGAAACCCCCACATCTCCCTTGAGGATCGAAAACAGTGGCCTGATTTCCGCGAACGGCGCTGCTACCGCTGGAGTGGTTTTTTATGACGGCACTGTCGATTACATCCTCAACACCGGCACGATCGAAGCAAAAGGCGAAAAGGCTGATGCTTTTGACTTCCACGGAGCAACTTTCGCTCAGAACAGTGCGCCCGGCTCTCGCGGTATCGTCAACCGAGGCATCATCAGTGCCGATGGCGTAGCCATTTATGCCGATATTGACGAGCAAACCTCCCCCTTCGAAATCAACCAGCAAGCCGGTGAAATTCGCAGCAATTCCGGCACGGCCATCGATGCTGCCAACCTGGCAAGCCTGAACTGGAGTGGCGGCAAAATCGTCGGTGATGTGCTTGGTGTCACGGGTGTGAATATCACTGGCCAGGCGGACTTTACCGGCAAGAGCATTGCCAGCCCGGTGTCGATCAATGCAGGTTCGTTGAACCTGTCTGACGCCGGCACCGCGATCACTGGCGACCTGAATGTAGCCAGCGGCGCTGGGGTTGATATGCGCTTGTCCAACAGCGTCGTGCCGACGACGCCTTATTTGACGGTCAACGGCGCAGCGAATTTCGCCCAGGGCTCCAACGTGACCTTGAGCGCCAAGCCCGGTGATTTTACCGCCGTGCCTAGCGGTATTGAATACACCCTGCTGCAAGCCTCCAGCGTGCAAAACAATGGCCTGACGGTCGCCAGTAGCTCGTCGTTGCTGGATGTATTCAGCTACTCGGCCGATGCGCAAACCGTCAAGGCGGTGGTGGGCTTGAAGAGCGATGAGCAGGTGCAGGAGGATCTGGGCGGCGTAGGTGCTGGCGCGGCGTCGGTCACTGCACTCAACGAGCTGAAGAACGAGGTGTTGGGGCAACTGAGCGAGGACGACGCGGTGTTCCAGGCCGTGGCCAACGCCGGCACTGCCCAGCAATTGGCGCAGATTGGCGAACAGCTCAAGCCGGACGTGAACCGTGGCGCGCTGGACGTGGCCCTGTCTGGGCAGACCGTGATCAACGGCGCGATCCTCAATCGCCTGGCCGGTCAGCGCGATGGCAGTGAGCGTGGCGGTGTATGGGTGCAGGGTCTGAGCAGCAACATGGACCAGGACGGTCGCGGTGGCGATAACGGTTACTCGGCCAACAGCAGCGGTATGGCGGTAGGTGTGGACGGTCGCTTGAACGACGCCACCACTGTGGGTGCGGCGTACAGCTACCTCAACTCCAACATTCACTCGGACCTGGGCAACAAGACCGAAGTGCAGGGCAATGCCCTGTCGCTGTACGGCAACTGGTCGCTGCAAAACTGGTTTGTCGATGGCAGCCTGAGCTACGGCTTCAACGACAACGACAGCAAGCGCCACGTCGCTGGCACCACGGCCAAGGGCAGCTACGACAGCCGGGCGTTGTCGGCCAGCGTGTTGGGCGGCTACAGCTTCAAGCCGTCGGGCAGCGTGCTGATCGAACCGCGTGTAGCGGCGCGTTATTCCAGCGTGCGTATGGATGGTTTCAATGAGAAGGGCTCTTCGGCAGCGCTCAGCACTGGTTCGCAGCGCTATGAAGTGGGCGAGTTGGGGGCGGGCGTGCGCTTGGCGGGCAACCTGCCGTTGGGCGCCGGTACCCTGCAACCGGAAGCGACCTTGATGGCCTATCACGACCTGATGGGTGATCGCGTGGCGCAGACGTCGAGCTTTGTAAACGGTGGCTCGACGTTCAGCGTGACCGGCGCATCGGTAGCGCGTGACAGCTATGAAGCCAGCGTGGGCGTGAACTACCAAGTCTCGGCGTTCAGCGTCGGCGCCAGCTACACCCGTCAGGCCCGCAGCGGGTTTGATGCCGATGGGGTGATGATTAAAGCGCGCTACGCGTTCTAAGTAAAAATGGGGTCAGACGATGATTGAACTTTTAATCGTGGTCTGATCCCATTCCGCGCAAGATTTTCATCAATAAGGACGTTCCGTGCTCAAAATCTTCATCAAGGTCGCCGCCCTCATCGCAACATTATCGATGACTGGCTGCGTCTCCTATACCGTCACCGGCCCGTTGGGCGCTCCGCTTCATCCTGCGTCAGTCAGCAACCCCCGCGCGGCGCAGGTTGCCGATGTCACGGTTGCCATCCCTGGCGCTGACGAGGCAACCCGTACAGCCATCAGCCGCTCGCTTACGATGCAGCTCAACCAGTACGTCAAGGCTGGCGGGTACTTCAAGCAGGTCACCGAGTACCCCGTGCGCCTGGGGGAGAACGATGTGGTGCTCAAGTTCAACATGACGTCCCTCAAGGGCCATCGCGCTCCGCATCCTGCCTATATCCCCGGCGCGTTGTTGACCCTGACGATCTGGATCTGGGTGAACGGGCCGATTTATGTGGACAGCTTCGATGTGGCGGGGGACCTGGTGATCGTCGACCGTGACGGCAAAGAGCTGGCGGCGGCTAAGGAACAGATCAAGTTTGAGCATAACGTCGGCCTGTACGGACGCGAGTACTGGTCACCGGTAATGGGCGCCAAGCAACTGAATGAACTGGTTTCAAAACTGCTCGCTACCGCCACCGCGAAGTTGGCAACACCTCAGCTCAAGGGAGAATGAACATGATGGGTTTGCTCAAGCGCAGTTGGGTGCTCGCCGCTGTTTTGCTGACGGGGTGCGTGTCCTATTCGCAGCACGAATTGCCGCCGGTCCAGGCCTGGCCGCCAACGGCCAATGCCCCACAGCAAAAGCCAACGGTGTACGTGCGTACCACGGCCATGAACCAGGTCAACGGTGGCCCGGCCAATACCGCGACGGGTGCAGCGGCGGCGGTTGCGGAAACGACGGTTGCCGAGGGTTTTCGTCAGTCTGGGCGTTTTGCGCGGGTCAGTACGGATAAGGTCGAGTCGGACCTCTATGTCGAAGCCTCGTTGTACAACAATGAACAGTTCAGCATGGCTTCGGCCATCATCACCGGTGTGACGTTCTTCATCATCCCCTCAACGGCTAAGAATACCTTCACCCTGGAGACTGTATTCAAGGACAAGGACGGCAAAGAGCTGGGCCGTGTACGCAAGAGCGAATCGGTGCGCACCTGGATGCAATTGTTGTTGATCGTCGCCGTTCCTTTCCGGCAGGACACGCGTGAGATCGTAGAGGCGTTGACCCGCAGTACGCTGGATGAAGCGGTGCAGCGCCGCTTGTTGTAAGGCGAATGGGGCGGTACTGGAGCGCCCCTTTTTTATTTATGAACGCTGCGGACTCAACTGTCGCCCAATCACATCCATCAAGTCGCAGCCATCGGACAGGCCAAAGGTGGGGAACATGGTCGCGAACTTATACAAATATCGGCACGGCATTGGCCTGGTCTTACTCCTGGCTGCGCTACTCAATGGCTTTCTACGATTTGACGGTAGCTGGAAGCGCTTTTTCCTCATGGTGCTGGTGCAGCTGTGGTTTGGCCAGGCGGTCTACAACTATGCGCGAGGCGCCAGGGTGGCCATCGCGCCGGGCGGCATGAGTAAGGATGCCGACCCTGCGCAGCGCATTCCCGTCCCCGCAACCCTGTAGGAGCGAGCTTGCTCGCGAAGCACGTAAACGATAACGCTCACTTGTCGAATGAACGCGTCGCCTGGACGTTTTTCGCGAGCAAGCTCGCTCCTACAGGAACCTGCCAGGACGAAACAACTTGAGAACCGCTCTCAACCCCGTAAAATGCCGCAGCACTTAATCAGGGATGAATTCGAAGATGCGCGTTTTTGCCTTACTGCTGGCACTGTCCTTCCTGGCCGGCTGTGCTTCCAAGCCCCCGTACTACATCTCTCCAGCGCCCGTGACCATTCCCAAGAACGCCACGTATTGGCTCGATACCTTCGACGTTGAGGTGGTGGGCAAGAACGAACGCTTCCTGTCGGATGACAAGGTTCGCCAGCAACTGGGTATCGACCTGGTCGACCGCTTGCTCAAGGCCAAGCGCTACGCCACGAGCAAGGAAAAGGCCGACTACCTGTTGGATGTGAGCGTTATCTATACGCGGCGTATTCAAGATACGAAGGGCGGTTTCATGACGACCATCGTCGATGACAACACCATCCTGGCCAGTGTCGATTTCAACTATCAGGTCAAGGTCAAGAAGGCCGATGCCCAGGTGCTGCATTTTTCCCAGGCTCGCCAAGGGCTGATGCCATCTGGGTACAAGGGCGACTGGCAGAACATGAAAACCATGGCCGGGGTGCTGACCAACAGCGGCAACTCTAATGTAGAGACCTTCTACACCGGCGCGCTTAGCCGTTTTATCGTTGACGATCTGCGCGGTATTCCATCGCGATAGCGTTACCTGCGGCCTCGATTTACCACTTAGGAGCACTACGTGAAATCACTCTCAAAAATCCTGTTGTCAGGCTTTGCCGGCGCAGCGCTGCTGGCGCTGGCCGGTTGCGCCACTGAAAGCTCTCGCGCACTGCCGATTGAAAAAGTCGCCAGCGCCAACGTCGCCTACTCCGGCGTACGTGTACCGATCGCCGTGGGCAAGTTCGATAACCGCTCCAGCTACATGCGCGGGATCTTCTCCGACGGCGTGGACCGCCTCGGTGGCCAGGCCAAGACCATCCTGATCACCCACTTGCAGCAGACCAACCGCTTCAGCGTGCTGGACCGCGACAACATGGGCGAAATCTCCCAGGAAGCGAAAATCAAAGGCACTGCGCAGAAGCTCAAGGGCGCTGACTTCGTCGTGACCGGCGATGTGACCGAGTTCGGCCGCAAAGAAACCGGCGACCGCCAACTGTTCGGCATCCTCGGCCGTGGCAAGACCCAGGTGGCCTACGCCAAGATCAACCTGAACATCGTCAACATCAGCACCTCCGAAGTGGTGTACTCCACCCAGGGCGCCGGTGAATACGCGCTGTCGAACCGTGAAGTAGTGGGCTTTGGCGGCACCGCCAGCTACGACTCCACTCTCAATGGCAAGGTCCTGGACCTGGCCATGCGCGAAGCGATCAATCGCCTGGTCGACGGCATCAACGCCGGCGCCTGGAACCCGCGTAACTGATTCACGTGTTTTCAAGGAGCAGTACACGGATGAGCAAGGCAGTGAAGTTATCGCTGATGCTGACAGCAACCGCGCTGGTTGCAGGGTGCCAGACGGCACCCAAGCCCCTGTATCAATGGGAAAGCTATCAGCCGCAGGTTTATGAGTATTTCAAGGGTGAGCCCAAGGAAGCCCAGGTCGAAGCGCTGGAGCGCGACCTGCAAAAGATCAACGCCAGTGGCCGCCAGGCCCCGCCGGGCTACCACGCCCACTTGGGCATGCTGTACCTGAGCATGGGCAAGGATGACCAGATGGTGCAGCAGTTCCGCACCGAGAAGGCGTTGTTCCCCGAGTCCGCTGCCTACATGGACTTTTTGCTGAGAAACGCCAAGGCCCCGGAGGTGAAGAAATGAGCCTGTTGAAACTCACCGGTGCCTTACTGGCCCTGGCGTTGCTGGGCGGCTGCGCGGCACCCAAGACTTTTGATTACGCGGCGTACAAGCAGGCGCGACCGAAGTCGATCCTGGTCTTGCCACCGATCAATGAATCCCCTGAAGTGCAGGCGTCCTACAGCCTGGTATCGCAGGTGACCTACCCATTGGCGGAAGCCGGCTACTACGTGATGCCGATTGCCCTGGTGGACGAAACCTTCCGCCAGAACGGCCTGACCACCGCCAACGATATCCAGGCCGTGGCACCGGGCAAGCTGCATGAGATCTTCGGCGCGGACGCGGCGCTGTACATCACTGTCAGCGAGTACGGCACCAAGTACATGCTGGTCACCAGCGATACCTCGGTGACGGCCTCGGCCAAACTGGTCGACCTGCGTACCGGCACCACCTTGTGGACCGGTTCTGCACGCGCTTCCAGCGAGGAAGGCAACAACAACGGTGGCGGCCTGGTGGGCATGCTGATCACGGCGGCGGTCAAGCAAGTGATCAACAGCTCCACCGACGCAGCGCACCCGATTGCCGGCATCACCAGCGCACGCCTGCTGTCGGCCGGGCAACGCACCGGCATCCTCTACGGCCCGCGCTCGCCCAAATACGGCTCGGACTGATCCGCGCAAATCCAATGTGGGAGCGGGCTTGCCCGCTCCCACCTGGATCGACTGACCGCACGCTAACCCGAATCCCGACGCTCTTACGTCTGACCTTGTGAACGCATCATTCACTCACGAGGTTCAGCCCATGTCCCGTCCTCTTCTCTTCCTCCGCCCCGCTGCCCAGGGCTTTGCCGTGACCTTGCTGGTGGCGCTTGCCGGGTGTGGGCTGTCGTCCCGTGACGAGGCCAAGGCGCCCGAAGCGGTGGCTATCCCCGAACTGCAAAGTGCGCCCGTCCAGGCTCAGGGGGCCATGCTCAAACGAATGGCGATGCCGGCACCGATGGCCATGCATGACGCGGTGGCCATGGAATATCGCGCCGAGCCGCGCGAGCAGTATCAGAACCTGCCGGACAACCCAGTGCACAGCGTTGCCCAAACCCCGGTCTCGACCTTCAGCGTCGATGTCGACACGGGCAGCTACGCCAACGTCAGACGCTTCCTCAATCAAGGTCGCCTGCCGCCCGAAGGTGCTGTGCGACTTGAGGAAATGGTCAATTACTTCCCCTACGACTACGCGCTGCCGACCGATGGCTCTCCCTTCGGCGTGACCACTGAAGTCGCCTCGACCCCCTGGAACCCCAGCACGCGCCTGCTGCGCATTGGCATCAAGGCATCCGAGCGTGCCGTGGCCGAGTTGGCGCCGGCCAACCTGGTGTTTCTGGTGGACGTTTCCGGCTCCATGGACCGTCGCGAAGGTTTGCCGTTGGTCAAAAGCACCCTCAAGCTGCTGGTGGACCAACTGCGTGATCAGGACCGCGTGTCTCTGGTGGTGTATGCCGGCGAATCGCGGGTAGTGCTCAAGCCCACATCCGGGCGCGACAAGGCAAAAATCCGCAACGCCATCGACCAGTTGACCGCCGGAGGCTCGACAGCCGGCGCATCGGGCATCGAGCTGGCCTATCAAATGGCCCGCGAAGGGTTTATCGACCAGGGTATCAACCGCATCCTGCTGGCCACCGATGGTGACTTCAACGTCGGCATCAGCGACTTCGACAGCCTCAAGCAAATGGCCGTGGATCAGCGCAAAAGTGGGGTATCCCTGACCACCCTGGGGTTTGGCGTGGATAACTACAACGAACACCTGATGGAGCAACTGGCCGACGCGGGCGATGGCAACTACGCCTATATCGACAACCTGCGCGAAGCTCGCAAGGTGTTGGTGGAGCAACTCAGCTCGACCCTGGCCGTGGTGGCGCGGGATGTGAAGTTGCAGGTGGAATTCAACCCGGCCCAAGTCAGCGAATATCGCCTGCTGGGCTACGAAAACCGTGCCTTGAAACGTGAGGATTTCAATAACGACAAGGTAGACGCCGGCGAGATCGGTGCCGGGCATACCGTGACGGCGCTGTATGAAATTGTACCGAAGGGTACAAAAGGCTGGCTGGAACCGCTGCGCTATACGTCGGCACCTGCTGCCGAGGGCAATGCCGCAGAGCTGGCCATGTTGCGGGTACGCTACAAGCCGGCTGCGGGCGGCAGCAGTCGCTTGATCGAACACCCGATCAATAACGCCCGGCACGCGGCCAGCGACGACCTGCGCTTCGCCTCTGCCGTGGCCGCTTTCGCCCAACAGCTCAAGGGCGATGGCCGCTACACTGGCAGCATGAGCCTGAAGGACACCGCCACCCTGGCCCGCTCGGCCCGTGGTGATGATCCCTACGGCCTGCGCAATGAATTCGTACAACTGGTGGAGCTGGCCCAAAGCCTCAAACACTGATCTTGCCCATGACCGAGATCCCTATGGGAGCTGGCATTAGTTCAGCCCGGCTCCCACAGGTAATCTGCATTGATCCATCGAAAGGAGTTCGCCACCCACATGCCCGCTCCAAATGATCCACCCAGCGACGAATCGCTGCTGGCCCGCTACCGCACCGGCGATGCCGCTGCGTTCGAGATCCTGTACGCCCGGCACCGCCAGGGCCTCTACCGGTTTCTCGTGGGCTTGAGCAACAAGGCCGAACTGGCTGAGGAAATCTACCAGGACACCTGGCTCAGCCTGATCCGCAGCACCACCCAGCCACAGGGACGGGCGAGTTTTCGTACCTGGTTGTTCCAGATTGCCCGCAACCGCCTGATCGATCACTGGCGCAAGCACGGCATCCTCAACCCGTTGCACGACAGCTACGACGAACAGCTTCATGCCCAACTCGACGACCGCGCCGGCCCCGAGCAGCAACTGAGCCTGAGCCGTGACCAGGGCCGCCTGGAGGCTGCTCTGCAAGACCTGCCTGAAGACCAGCGCGAAGTGTTCATGCTGCGTCTGCACGGCGACCTGGAACTGCCACAAATTGCCGCCCTGACCGGCAGCCCACTGGAAACGGTAAAAAGCCGCTTGCGTTACGCCCAGCAGAAACTGCGTCGGCTGCTGGCCGAGGAGGTACCCGTATGACTGACTCCCGACACTCCCAGGATCCGATTGACGAAGGGCTGATCCAGCACTTTCGCCAACACAGCGCCAGCGAGCCGCCCACGTCCCTCGACGCCTTCATCCTCGCCGCCGCCCGCCGCGAAGCCCCAGCGCCCGCGCCGAGCCTGTGGCAACGCTGGCTGCAGGCCTGCCAACGGCCACGCTGGCAGATGGCCTTTGCTACCGTCGCCGGGGTCGCGCTATTGATTGGCGTGGTGATGCGCTCGCCAGTGCCGGACATCAACCTGCCTGAAACCGCTCAGTACGCCGCCGCGCCACCGCCACAGGCACTGTCTGCCCCGGCTGCTCCTGCGCCGATGGCTCGTCTGGCGATGGCACCGCAGGCAGATAGCGCACCAATCCAGGCCGAGATGGCGATGGCCGATGAGCCCGTGGCAAGAATGAGCAAGCAGATGGCCGTCAAACCGCAGTCCCTGGAACAAGGGCTTGAGGAGATTGTGCGTCTGCGCCAGGCGGGAGAGAACAGGGCGGCGGATGAGAAACTGCTGGCCTTGTACAAGCGCTTTCCCGACGAAAACCTGCCCGCCCGGTTGGAAGCCCTGCAAAAGCGTTGACCAAGCGCCCACAAAAAAGCCCCAGGTCTTGCGACCTGGGGCTTTTCGTCTGTATCTACTGTCCCCGGCCTGGTTTGAACTGAGACCTACAGGCACCAGTTTTATAGGCTGTCTTGATACGTCACGACTTGGTCTTTGAGCCAGCTGTGCAGGGAGGTTAATTGCGCCGAACGTTTAATCCCCAGTGGCCAGACCAGGTAGTAGCTCGAAGAATGCGCCGGTTCGATGTCGGTGAGTTTGACCAGCTCCCCACGCTGAATCAGTGAGTGGGCTATCGAGCGGCGCGTCAATGCGACGCCGTGCCCGAGCCGTACCGCTTCGAGCAGCAATGTTGAATCGGTGAACTCCAGCGAGGCGTGAGGGCGTTGCCCCTCCACGCCCGCTGCGCATAGCCAGGTTGCCCAGCTTTCACTGGCGTGCAGCAGTGGCTGCTCCAGGATGGCGTGCGGCGTGTCTGGCAGTACACCGTGGTTGAAGTCGCGAGCAGCGACCACCAGCAATGAGTCGGTCATCAGTGTTTCGCAATGCATATCGGGCCATTGGCCGTGGCCGAAGCGGATTGCGCAATTGACCAGGCCCTGTTCTAAACCGGCGAACGCCATGGTCGATTCCAATTTCAGGCGCAGCCCGGGATGGGCACTCATGAAACCGTGCAAGCGTGGCAATAACCAGTGCATGGCATAGGAGGGCAGCACCGACAGGGTCAGTTGCGGGAAATTGGTTCTCGTCAGAAATTTCTCTGTGACCCCGGCTATTTCACCCAGCGCCTGCCTGATCTGGTAGGCATAAATGCGGCCCTCTTCCGTCAACACCAGGGAACGTCCGCTGCGCATCACCAAGGCAATACCCAAATACTCTTCAAGAGAGCCAATCTGATGGCTGACGGCACTGTGGGTGACGTGCAGCTCAATGGCCGCCAAATTCACCTTGCCCAGCCGGGCCAAAGCCTCGAAGGCGCGCAATGCGGCGAGTGGAGGGAGCTTCAATAGGTGAATTCCTTTCACGGAAAAGTCTAATAATAGCCGCTATACGTGAAGTGAGCGAGATGCCGATAATAGCGACGATTTAATTATTTAAATAACGTCGTGCTTATAAAGCGGGAGTTGTTCGCCATGATCAATGAAATCCAGTCGTTTCTGAAAAACTACTTTGATGTGCTGCAAACCCAGGATTTGAATCTGTTCGATCGGGTCTTTCATCGGGGTTGCGTGTTATATAGCGCGCAAGACTCGACCGTGATCGTCCGGTCTTTTGATGAGTACAGGGCCATGGTTCAAAGCCGTCAGTCGCCAAAAGAAGGTGGTTTTCCACAACTTGATGAAGTGTTGATGATTGATGTGATGTCTGCGGAAATGGCCATCGTTAAAGTGCGTTTGCGCCTATTCAATAACGTCATGGTCGACTACTTGAATTTGATGAAAGTCGATGGCCACTGGATGATCTTCGCCAAACTCTTTCACAAGGCCGGTGAAGTGACAACTCGGTAAGCTAACCACCAAATGCAAAATAAGAGCAATTTTATGTAGTGCAATCTTCGCGTCGCCAGTTTATTCATTCCCACTTACAACGGGAAAGCGCTTTGCCTAGTTGGATATGGCCGTCAGAAGAGTCTTTGTGATGGAAGCGAAACCAACTTCCTCGCCTTCCCACCACTATCTGAAACCATTGCTCCCTCCTGAAGATAGGTCAGAAGGTGTAAACCTTATTCAGGACGGGACAGCGCCCACAAAAAAGCCCCAGGTCATACGACCTGGGGCTTTTTGTCTGTATCTGGTGCACCCGGCGGGATTCGAACCCACGACCCCTGCCTTCGGAGTCCTAAAAGTCGCCGTTTAGAATCAATACGTTAGCGGGGGTTAGCTGGGAAATCAATGGGTTGTGTTAGCTGGGGTTAGCGGGTTTTCGCCCCGGTTAGCGGGGCGAGTGTGGCAAATTTGTGGCATTTTGATCAATGGCTAAACCTCTCCCTTCATATGACCGACTCGACTCACACAGAGTAGCCCGTAGTGATTGGCGTAACGGTCGATTCTCTTAAAAAAGCCGGTCCTTTCCGACCACGCGGTTACTGTCTGTTGCAAACGCCTTTTTAAGCGCTGCTACACCGTAGAAACCATCGCCGGTTTTGCAACCAATCCGGCCTGTTTTATGGGCCTCAGATTCGTTGCTTTTGGCCGCTTTCTGCCCGAGCTGATCGGATCCAATCAGACCTGTCCACCTACACCTTTAAACTTCTCAACAAAAAAAGCGATTTTCTGGAAGACGCTTTGCTTTTTAGCCAAGTACTGCGGGTTCAGAGGGCTCATCTTAGGCAGAACGGCATTGAGTTCAGTACCACTGTCACTAGCAAATTCTCGTTTAAGCGAGGTAGTGAGATAGCGTCTTGCTGCTTCTTCATTGAGGCTCTCGGCACTAATCAGCTCTTGCACCTCTCGTTGTTGCTCTGCTTGGGCAAAGGTGAAGAAGGTGTCAATCACACTGGCCTTGTCATCAATCTGGTCCAGATTGGTCTGGTTGATGAAGTCTACCAACAGGCCCTCTTTGGCGCGGTTGCCCAGGCTGGCTCGAATCACCCGTCGCACTTCATCCACCAGCTCTAATTTGCTCCTAGTCTTCTTGTTGTGCTCGAAAATCAATTCCAGGATGTAGTCCAGGTTGATCTCCTGCGATTTCAGCAGGTCCACCTCGAAGACTACGTCATTCCAGTCGATAGTAGATTTGTCTTTCTTCTCGGCCGACTTTTGTCGGCGCAGCCAGTCGCGCACGTCGTTATAGGTCGAACAGTAATCCTGGATTTTCCGCTCAGTGGGGATTGTGGTTGCTTGCAGTGCGGCCAGATCGTCATCGTTCAAATAGTGTTCGGTTTTGAAGGTCTCGACCGCCGCCGGGTCGTTCATGTCCACGCTTTGTAGGGCCTTCAGGCTGGCGAACTCATCGTAATTCTGCAGCACGTTTTCCACGCGCAAATATTCACCAAACAGCTTGGCAAAGGCCTTCTTATCAGACTCCTTTTCGATGGCGGCGGGGTCGGGAAAGCGTGTTTCCAGCTCCTTCACCACGTCCACAAAGCCACGCCGCGCCTCACCGGTGACCACATCAGTGAAGCCTTCCATGTATTCCTTGTAGCTCTTCTCCAGCACCACGTTCTTGGTGTTCTTGTCACCAAACAAGGTGATGGCATCGATAGTCGCCTGCTCCAGGTCGCGGAAGGTGACGATGTTGCCGAAGGTTTTGGTTGCGTCAAAAATGCGGTTGGTGCGCGAATACGCCTGCATCAAACCGTGGTAACGCAAGTTTTTGTCCACAAACAAGGTATTCAGCGTGGGGGCATCAAAGCCGGTCAGAAACATACCAACGACAATCAGCAGGTCGATTTCCTTGGCCTTTACCTGCTTAGCCAGGTCGCGGTAATAGTTCTGGAAGCCGTTGCTGTCTACACTGAAGTTGGCTTTAAACAGCGTGTTGTAGTCGGCAATAGCCGCGCTTAAAAACTCCTTGGCACTACTGTTCATGGCTGATACATCAAAACTTTCATCCTGGATGTCGCCCACCGCATCCTGCTCCTCGTTGGCCGCAAACGAGAAAATCGTGGCCACCCGCAAAGGCTTTTCACTTCCTTTCTGCAGTTCTTTGAAGCTCTCGTAATACTGTTTGGCGGCGTCCACGCTGCTGACCGCGAACATGGCATTGAACCCTCCATTGCCGGGTTGCAGGCGGTGGGTCTTCTGCCGGAAATTGTTCAGGATGTACTGGGTGATCTCTCGGATGCGATCGGGGTGTAGCAAGGCCTGTCTGTTTTCCGCCTCGCTGAGCTTCTTCTCGTCTTGCTCCGTTTCAATGGCCTTGAACTGCGGGCGTACATCGTTGTAATCCACCTTGAACTTGAGCACCTTCTCGTCGCGAATCGCATCGGTTATGACATACGAATGCAATTCACGGCCAAATACGCTGGCGGTGGTTTCGGCACCCAGCGCGTTCTGCGGGAAGATTGGCGTGCCGGTAAAGCCAAATTGATAGAATCGCTTGAACTTCCTTTTCAGGTTTTTCTGCGCCTCACCAAACTGGCTGCGATGGCATTCATCGAAGATGAACACCACCTGCTTGCCATATATAGACAAGTCGGCTTCACTCTTCATCAGGTTGTTGAGCTTCTGAATGGTGGTGACGACAATCTTGTTGTCGTCCTTGTCCAGTGTGCGCTTTAGACCCGCCGTGCTGTCAGAGCCATTCACGCTGTCCGGTGAAAAGCGCTGGTATTCCTTCATCGTCTGGTAGTCCAGATCCTTGCGGTCTACCACGAAGAACACCTTGTCGATGAAGTCCAACTCGGTTGCCAGCCGCGCCGCCTTAAAACTGGTCAGTGTCTTACCCGAGCCCGTAGTGTGCCATATGAAGCCGCCACTTTCCGTGTTGCTCCAGTTTTTGGCCTGATACGTGCTGTTAATTTTCCACAAAATACGCTCGGTGGCGGCAATCTGGTAGGGGCGCATCACCAGCAACGTGTTGCTGACATCAAACACCGAGTAGTGCAGCAGCACATTGAGCAGGGTGTGCTTCTGGAAGAAGGTGACAGTAAAGTCCTTGAGGTCCTTGATCAGATTGTTGTCGGCCCTCGCCCAGTTCATGGTGAAGTCGAAGCTGTTCTTGTTGCGCGTCGTGGTGTTGGCGAAATAGCGGCTGTCGGTGCCGTTGGAAATCACAAATACTTGCAAATATTTGAACAAGGAATGCTCGCTGTTGAAGCTTTCCTTGCTATAACGATGCACCTGATTGAAGGCCTCGCGGATAGCCACGCCGCGCTTCTTCAATTCCACCTGTACAAGTGGTAATCCATTGACCAAAATCGTTACGTCATAGCGATTCGCATGCGTGCCGGTCTGTTCAAACTGCTTGATCACCTGCACTTTATTGCGGGCGATGTTTTTCTTGTCCAGCAGATAGATGTTTTGGATGCGGCCATCATCAAATACAAAGTCGTAAATGTTATCATCGTGAATCTTGCGGGTTTTTTCGACAATGCCATCACTGGGCTTGTCCAGCCAAGTCTCGATAAAGCGCAGCCATTCGCCATCTGAAAATTGCGCGTTATTGAGCGTTTGCAGCTGTACGCGCACATTTTCCAGAAAGTCCGCGCGCGTGTTCAAGTTCTGTAGGTATTCATAGCCTTGATTTACCAAGTCCTGAATGAACTCCCGCTCAAGTTCGCCTTCGCTCTGATAGCTGTCTGCGACCTTCCATTCTTGGGTGTATTTATCCAGAACAATGAAGTTACTGGATTCAGCAATAGGCTTGGTGTAATCAACCATTCCGCTGCTCCTGTTGCCAGAATCCATAGTTGCCCTTCAAGTGATCGAGCAACAATTTGACCGTCGCCTTCTCCGCTTGCGTGGGCACTGCAACGGCTTCGTTGGACAGCGTGCTATGGCTTGTAAAGTTGATTATTCTGCTCAGATAGAGTTGCTTATCATCAGGCAAAAGCTCTGACCATTTTGGGTAGCCCAGAAAGCTGGCAGTTTTCTCGTAAAGGTTGCGTAGTAAGGTGAAGTGATATCTTTCAACCATGTTGTTAGCAATCGCCTGCTCGATGGTCTGTTTCATATGCAGGTGATAAGAGAAGCTCTTGTTGGAGTCACCTTGCTTTTCAGTGAGGGCAAAAGTGCCATCGTCAAAGCGCTCCAGCATATAGCATGTTTTCCCATTAAGTTCATTGAAGAGTACGTTATAAAACAGAGGGTTGTGCGTTGTAACGATAAACTTAATATCGGATTGGCTAAATTTTATGAGACTAGCCAAATTTACAGCCAATTCGATCAAATGATTTTCGTCCAAGGAACTTACTGGATCATCAATAAATACATATTCCAGCTGATCAAACTCGCGGGTTTCTCGCTCGCCAGGTTCTACGACATTAAGAATTGTCACGACCTGATCCAGTAAGGTGTAAAAAACACTCCAGATGAAGTTACTTTCTTCGCCTTTGGAAATCTTGATATGTCCCGAGCTTTCGTTGTCGCCACGCTCCAGAGAAAAACTGACTTCAGTAAAATCTTCGCTAAACTGAGGAGTTAACTTGTCGTTCGCGTAGCGCTGGAAATAATGGACGATATTTCCATCTTGACCCAGATCTTTGAGTAGAGTGAGCAGCCACCCTGTGTATGAATTTGGCTGGATTTTGAGCTTGGGCTCGGAATCTCCCGCCAAATCATTATCCCAGTAAAACAAATCTTCAGTGAAGGCGTTGTAATAGAGGATTTTTTTACGTGACAAATCGAGCTGATCGACCCCTTCACCGCCATCCGCTTTTGGAGCCACTAGGCCCTTGAACTCTCGCGACAGACGGGTTTTACCGGTTCCATTAAACGCATAAATCAGTTGAACTTTTGGAACCGGCTTGACCTCTTCAACTTTCCGTGGAGGAATTCGTGTCTTTTCTTCCGTGATCGTTTTTATAACGGATCGGGGCGAGCCCAGCTGATGAGCAATTTCGGATAACGATTTACTCATATTACACCGTTAACTCTGCAGGTTTAGGGAAGCAGAAAAATAAATCACGGTAGTAATCGTACTGCTTTTTACGCAATGTGATTTCTTGATGTAAGCGCTCAATTATTGAGTTCGTTGTTGCCTCAAGCGTGCCCAAAATTCCAACTATGCGCTCTTGCTCCGGTAACGGTGGGAATGGTAGTTTCAAAGCCTCAAAAGTTCCAAGGTTAATATTGTCTTGAGCACCATATGGAGTTTCAGATTTTATCGACGACTTAAGTGAAGACAAAAGATATTCAACATACCTAGAGCTCGTCTTTTTCGCATCAGGAATAAAACCTATAACACTGTCCGGAAAGCATGAGTCAAAGTTTAGGATGGCGGTTTCTGCAATGTTTGCAGCGATTGTTATGCAAAGCGTGCCCTTTGGCCACAACTTGCTTTGCTTTAATCCAAAGTCACTATATGTTTGAGTGTATTTCGTAATCGTGTGCGAGGCATTTCTAATGTCGCCGGTTTGAATGAATGGGATATCCCCATCATATAATCTAGGGTCATTTCTCGGGCGATGTCTTGATTTTCCACGACCAAAATCCAGTGCCATTTCTGGCAACGTCTTCCACTCGACTTCACCCTCTTCAAAATCCAACAACTGATCTCGGTAGTAGTTATATTGTTTTTTACGGATAGTAATTTCGGCGGTCAACTTTGCGGTCAGCTCGGCAGTCAGCCCGGTGAAGGTGTCCAAAATGCGGACGATTTCGGCTTGGATTTCCAGCGATTTTTTGGGATTGTCTGGACAGGGGATTGGAATTTCGAATTTATCAGTATCAGGCGTTGCAATTTGCGGCATTTGCATCTTGCTGGCAATCCCCTGGAAGTAAGTTTCATTCAGCTTCAAAAAATGATAAACATACCTGATATGGACTTCGTGATTATTTGAGTGGTACGACCACATCTCATTTTTATGGGAGAAAGGCTTTTCGTAATATTCGAACTCAATAACGCCACGAGATTTAACGATAATGGAAGGCTGCCTATTTATATCTTTCGCAGGTATATCATGAAAATCGACAAACGCAACAGTCCTGCCGCCCGCAAAGACTTTGAGTGGTGCGCCTTCTTTGTGTAGCGCTTTCATCTGACCAGCGGTAATCTTCGTGCCCTTGGTACGAACAAGCACTTTGTCTAAAGGTTTCCACTCCACTTCAGCGCCACTCAGCAGCTTTTCTAGAAAGTCCATACTACTCATGCTGCGACTCCCCGCCTTCAATCTCCGCTACGATGGCATCGATCTCTTTGCGCAGATGATCGATCCTGGCCACAGTGGATTTCAGCTCGGCATTGAGTTGGGTAATGTTCACCACCTCGCGGTTGTCCTTGGCTTCAACGTAGCTGCTGACGGATAGATCGTATTCAGCTGCAACCTTCTCAAAAGATACGGATTGGGCAAAGTGATCTACGTTCGCTTTGCTGTCGAATACAGCCATGATCTCTTTGATATGATCGTCCAGCAGTACGTTGTTGTTGGTTTCTTTCTTGAATAACTTGCTGGCATTGATGAACTGGGTGGTGGTGTCAGCTTTGTGTTTGGACAGCACCAAAATATTCACGGCGATGGTAGTGCCGTAGAACAGGTTAGGCGCGAGCGAAATCACCGTTTCGACATAGTTGTTGTCCACCAGATATTTGCGGATTTTCTGCTCGGCTCCGCCTCGGTAGAAGATGCCGGGGAAGCACACGATGGCCGCTCGGCCTTTACTGGAAAGGTAGCTGAGGGCGTGCAGTACAAAGGCAAAGTCGGCTTTGGATTTGGGCGCGAGCACGCCGGCCGGGGCAAAGCGCTCGTCGTTGATAAGGGTGGGGTCATCGCTGCCGATCCACTTCACCGAGTACGGCGGGTTGGAGACGATGGCATCAAAGGGTTTGTCGTCGGCAAAATGCGGGTCTATCAGGGTGTTACCCAGTTGGATATTGAACTTATCGTAGTTTATGTTGTGTAGAAACATGTTCATACGAGCAAGGTTGTAGGTGGTGTGATTGATCTCCTGTCCAAAGAACCCGTCTTCAATGATGTGCGCGTCAAAATGCTTTTTTGCTTGCAGAAGCAGTGAACCACTACCTGCGGCGGGGTCATAAATTTTATTGACGCTGGTCTGCTTGTGCATGGCGAGCTGCGCGATCAGCTTGGACACATGCTGCGGGGTAAAAAACTCACCTCCCGATTTGCCGGCATTGGCAGCGTAGCTGGAGATGAGGAATTCGTATGCATCGCCGAACAGGTCGATGTGGCTGGCGTCAAAATGCCCGAAATCCAGCTCGTTCACGCCCTTAAGTACAGCGGCCAGTCGCGTGTTTTTGTCTTTGACGGTGTTGCCGAGGCGGTTGCTGGTGGTGTCGAAGTCGGCAAATAGGCCTTTGATGTCCTGCTCAGAGGGGTAACCGCTGGCGGAGGCTTCAATGGCGGCAAAAATGGTGGCCAGGTCGGTGTTAAGGCTTTCATTAGTGTTGGCGCGGGCAGTCACGTTGGTAAACAGCTGGCTGGGGTATATGAAGTAGCCCTTTGTCTTGATGGCGTCATCTTTGATGTCTGCGGTGATGACGCTGTCCGGTAATTCAGCATAGTTGATACTGTCGTCGCCGCCTTCGATGTAACTGGCAAAGTTTTCACTGATAAAGCGATAGAAGAGGGTGCCGAGCACGTATTGCTTGAAATCCCAGCCATCTACGGCGCCACGGACATCGTTGGCGATCTGCCAAATCTGGCGTTGCAGGGCGGCGCGTTGTTGGGTGCTTGTCATACGATTATGCCTATTTCCATTCGGTTTACTTGGCCACTCTATCGTGTGTATAGGTGGCTGAGTGGTTTGGTGGGCTCGGTTTGCCAGCGCAGCGGAGTACTGGCAAGTGTTCTGGGTGTAGTCATCAGCAGGGAGTCCTAAACTCATTTGTGCCCGTTAATAGACCGGCCAGCAATTGCACTGGCAAAGCAATGCAGTCTTTGGCGATTTTGATCCAGTCCCTTGTTTTGCTGGTTACCTGCCGTAGGAGATTCTTGTCGAGGAGGGTTCTTTCTGGCTCACGATACTTCCTCACTGGGTTCTTTTGTAGGTTCCGTTCTCCGTATTGTCATCGGGACCACCCGTGCGCACCTATTCATCAATCTCGGTGAGCTGAGATTTCCACACAGTCGCTCGATCTTGTGCGCGGGTAGATCCTCGTGCTCCTGCCAGCGGTAAACCCAGTCCTTCACTTCGCCCAGATACGGGGCTACATCTGTTGTGGTCCCCCAACGTCCGGCATTCAGGCATTGATGCTCAAAGGCGTCTCAAATTGTTTTAAATCCTTGGAAGTCTGCCTGATAGCCACATCAGCAGTTATCTTCGAATGCTCCGGATTGTTTGATCGAAGGGGCCCTCCCGCAATAGTAAGGAATCATGGCGATTTACGCCTCTATCACTCTATTTTGAAGGCTGTAACCCCAAAACAAGCGTGGCGCCATGATCGTAAGGATATTTGAGGACAGATCACGATATTGATCCAACCTACCTTTGCCTGCCTGTCCTAACTGACCACTTCTGGCCGATCTCTGCCATTCATGTCCTGCTGGATGCATGCATCACCCCTCATTAAGGGCTTGCTCATACGTTTTGGAAAAGCTTGAGAGATCAGTCTTAAGGACGAGACAAAGATCGCGAAGCTGAACAATATCGAGCCTTCTGACTCCCCGCTCCACATCACTCATAAATGACTGCGGTCTTCCCAGGGCTGCGGAGCACTGGGCTTGAGTCATTCCGGACTCGACGCGCATGCGTTTGAGCACTTGAAGAAGAATCTCATGCTCACGTCGATAGATTGCTTTGGTCATTGCCGCGTATCTGGAGGGCGGCTGACTAAGCTATATCTGCTTTTAAGATATCTGATTATCAGATATTTTGTGCTGAACATTGGCGTGAGTAAATGTGATGAGACAGATTTGGGAGCTATTCCGAGTTCTATGGATTGTTGGAAGCCTACCGGTTGGTGTGTTGCTGCTGATTGTGGTGGTTTTGTGCGGTTTCAACCTTCCGTTCTTTTTGGGGTTTGCTGGCGGTGCTGATCCTGCCATTCGGTGGTTGTTCTGGGCTTTGGCTTTCTACTTCGTCGGAGGGGGCTGGTTGTTTTGGCTTGTTAACCAACGCTACGCAGACAAGCTGAAGCAACTGGTTGCAGGTTTCCAGAACGCAGGTTTTCAACCGCAGCTCGAAGTATTCGCAAAGATTAACGATGCCTACCTGGGGATCGATGGATCTGCACGTAAGCTGTTGGCGTACCCAGTCAAAGGAGCTGAGTATTTGTTCAGGTTTGATGAAATTAATGCTTGGCGGATCGTCCCGGTAGGTAAGCACAATCATCGGTTGGAGGTACTGACCAGCAATCTTGATGTTCCCGTGTTCAGCCTCGTTTTGAAGCCGACAGAGGTACTCAATACGGAGGCTCGACTTGATACGTTGCTTGGTACCTAGCTGCGCCTCTGGACTACCATTCTTGAACGTCAGTTCATCATTCAGTAGGAGCAATCTATGAGTAATCCCGTCAGAAGCATTCCTGTGCCGACGGATATCATTCAACTGGAGCAGGCAAATGCGATGATGCGCTCGGCTAATCTGGCTCTTGCCCGCGATGATATCGCCACTCTTTCTGCTCTCGGATTTTCCCATCAACACATCGGAGAGCTGAAGCAAAAAGGCGGCTTCCGGTCTTCTTCGATCGCGCAAAACACAAGAATGATTACACGTCTTCGCAAGGTGGTAGACCAGTATGCACAGTGACAGCACGCCGCTATCGATCGCGGCCAACGTGTTGGCGAGCACCACTATTGGACCCATCCGCCGCTCTCCGTCTTATCACGCCCGTGGCTGGCAAATACTTGATCGTTGGGCGTTTGGCTATCCTGAGCAGCTTCGCAAGCTGGAGGCGGACGGTGAGGTCATCTTGTTAGGAAGATTGTTGGAGCAACAGGAAATCGAGCATCAAGTGTTGAGCTCGACGGCAGGGATGGAACAGTGCAGTCATGGTCTAGCAGAGCACGAAGTCCTGGCAATGTATGAGATACGTACAGGGCTGTGAGTCACCAAGGCGCCAACTGGTTTACCTCAACACCCGATACGCTTGATGGCCTCGGTTATCTCAACCAAGACATTTGCATATTCCTTGGAAAGCGCGCCTTTGCCCTCTGTGAAGAGATGCTTCTGAAGGCCACCTAGGCGCCGCAGCTCATTGATTACGTGAGAGTCAATTTTGCTTCTGGTCTGTCGCTTCAATGCGGCGGCCAGCACGAACTGACCAACACTCATTCCGCTGTCGTGGGCTTTCTCGCGCACCAGTGCTTCTTCTTCCTCGAAACAACGAATTGCCGGCAGCCATCCTGTGCGTCGGCGTTGTTCGCTACTGCTCATGAGCTTTCCTTTTCCATGTGTTGGGGTCTCGGGGCTTGCCCTGAGTAGGGAAGGTAGGCAAGCAAAGGCAGTGTAACGACTGGTGCGCGCCGATTGTGAGTTGCCAGGAACTGGCGGTATCACAAACCCTACCTTGTCCTAGTCTTCTCTCTTAAAATTTAGATGATTTTTACACCATCCGGTTACAGCAGGGGGCAAGAGGCGTTGGTATTTAGGGAGCGCCATGGGGTACGAAAAAAAGACGAATTCAAGACGATTACATGTGCGAAAAATGCGTAACTTATTTGCAACTGAGGATGAGACGATTGGACGGCGTGAAAGACGATAGAGCGACGGTTAGGCTTACCAAGCCTTGAGTGGCTTTCTGCTGCAGAGTAAGGAGAAAGCAGCAGGTGTGTGTACTTGACGCTGATAAGCGCGAGACGATTTTTCGACGCTTGTGGTGATGCGGAAGCACAAAGGCTAAAGTGACGAATCTGAGAGAGCTATTTGACGCTGCCGTTTAGTTCTCCGGTGATGCATCTCAAGATGCCTTGGAGGTTGTTATGGAACAATCCAGTGACGGCGAAAGTAGCTTCGCCGAGATTATGCTTCTGAAGCGCTCCAATCGTGAGCGGTTGATTTGTGCCATCCGAAAAGCCTCCCCTGAAGAGCTCGAGATTTCCGCCCAGCGCATCAAGGACGTTTTGCTTGGCTCTGTCGATCCTAGCCGTCGCCGACAGCGCCTTGCCCCGCCAGCGTTCGTGAGCGACAAATAGCTCCTCTTGTATTGAACGATTTTCGCGAAAAATCGACATGCGGTTCGTCGTTTTCATTTCGGAGTTCGCACGTTTTATTGTGTAGTACGACATCATAATCAGTTAATTCTCAGGCTGGCTGCTATTGCCCAGGCTCCGCATGGGCGGTAGTAGGCAGCAGTTGTCTTTTGGATTCACCCCACTATGTTTTTTCCGCACAGGAATCGTTGGGGAGCGATTGCACCAATTCACCTCAGACGCCGTGCCCGAATGATTTACCGGGCTCATTTTGGGCGGCACTCAAAGTATCACGTGCGACATATCACTTCGGTGAGCTTCCAAGTTTCGCGGGCTTCGCGTCTCCAGTGCCGACAATTGTATTGCCTGACCTGTTGGGTACTCCTTTGACAGCTGCGCCGATTAGCCAAAGAATAGTTAGATGCAGCTATCTTATCCAGACATCGACCCAACAGAAGCCTTCCAGTTCGTCTTTCGCGAGATTGCGCGTCATGAGGACACCGGTAGGAAAAATTTCGTTGTCCGCGTTCCTGTGGATATGGTCGAGTACCTGTTCTCCGGTATTGCTCTGAAGTCGGGCATGTCCAAGGTCAAGCTGGAGCGATTGCTTACTGAGCTTGGGATTTATGGTTTTAGGGACGCCGACGGTCGAATCCTGCGACGTTATCTAAGTGGCCATTCGCGCATTGCTTGGGATACCTACCATCGGTTGTTGTTTTGGGCATTCGCGAAGGGGTGGATCTCTGAATGGGTTTTTCGCGATCTTCTACTCGGGTCATATCTGCGAGAGGCGGCCCAATTCAGCGCCCGCAAAATTCTGAACAGGCTGAAGCGTCAGATATCGGCGCCAAGTTTGACTCAGGAGCAGATTGTCGAGTGTTTTACCGAGGTGTATCTGGCCAAAGAGAAGGAGCGAGCGCAAGCAGTCGCCAGCCGCTTACGGGTAGATTCAGAAGCGCGAGAGCTAGCAAGCTCATTAGGCCTCGAGGTAACTAATTGCTCCGAATAACATGCGACTTACTACATTTGCCCACGCTGGCAACCTTGCGAAAGGAATCCTGATGTCCGTTCCTACATACGACAAATTCATTGAGCCGATCTTGCGTTACCTAGCGGCTAATCCAGAAGGTGCGACAGCACGCGACGCGCATGAAGCTGCGGCCCGGGCTTTGAATTTATCCGAACCACAGCTTCAAGAGCTGATTGCGAGTGGGCAAGCGACCTATAAGAACCGCGCAGGATGGGCTCACGACCGTCTCAAGCGCGCAGGACTATCCTCCAACGCCAAACGGGGCTACTGGAAGCTAACTGAAGCTGGCGTTGTTTATTCCCAGCAGCACCCTTCACCGCTCACTACGGATCAGGTTGAACAACTTGCCATCGGCTTCATGGACGTGAAGCTTAGGAGCGCTTCCGATGCCGTCCCGCTAGATGGACGTGATCACGGCGCAGACACACCGATATCAGCAACTGTGAGCCCAGACGATCGGTTGGAGCAGGCTCTGCGTGAGCTACGCAATGCGACAGCTGCAGATCTACTGGATAACCTGCTACAAGTCAGCCCCAACCGCTTTGAAGTCATTGTTCTCGACGTGTTGCACAGCCTTGGCTACGGGGCTAGCCGAAACGACTTGCAGCGTGTTGGTGGAAGCGGAGATGGCGGAATTGACGGCGTAATTTCGCTTGATAAGCTCGGACTGGAAAAAGTCTATGTCCAAGCAAAGCGCTGGCAAGGCACTGTAGGCCGTCCCGAGTTGCAAGCGTTCTATGGAGCACTTGCTGGGCAAAAGGCTAAGCGAGGGGTCTTTATCACTACTTCGGGTTTCACTGCCCAAGGCATCGACTTTGCCCGCTCAGTGGAAGGCATGGTACTGGTGGACGGCATCCGCTTGGTCAACCTGATGATGGACCATGAGGTTGGGGTAACGTCCAGGCTTCTCAAACTGCCGAAATTGGATAGCGATTACTTCGACGAGGAATGAGGATTTTTGGCCTCGACACACGTTTCTCTCTACCGGGATGGGGCTAGTAAACGGGCACCGGACACTAGCGCCCCGATTATCAAAAAAACATCACCAATCAGGCTCCAGCTCGGTGCTTAGGTGGATACCCATCACCTTAGCTTTGCGGTATTTCAACGGCTCCGCATTTATCTCCAGGGCAACAAGTCGACTACCAGCGGTGACCAAGCTGTTGAAACGATCATTGTGAACGGCGACATATGCGATAAGCCTACTACCCGTCGCCTGCATGGAGCCGATGCAGAGAGGAACCGACTCGTCGGTTAGGAGCAGTGGATCAACGTATAGGTAGCATTCTAGGGTCGGGTATTTGAATGTTTCGGGGTATCGAACGGAGCCGTAAAGCTTGATCACAGTATGCTCTGAGTAATGGTGGCCGATTGTTCTTGTATCGGACCGCGTGGCCATGCTGAACGACCAGGACATATCCCAACCCCATATCCGAGCTTGGAGGATTATTCGCTCAACGGCGGTACGACTACTTCTAGCCATGGCATTCATCCTCCCCGTTTGACTTGGCTTCAGACAAACCTAGCTGACTTCGTTACCGCCATTCAGATTCTCGGCCAGATACAGAGTTAAGGCCATGGCGTTATGCGGCTTACCTGAAGCAGATTGGTAATTTTCCGCCATCGCGTTGACTACGAGTTGCGGCCTATGTCTAAGTTTTCCGCTTACCTTCGCCTTCACCAGCGCTCTGTGGACATCCGTCCGATGTTCAGGAGGGATTCCTGACATATCCAATTCGTAAGAGGTGGGCAAAGACGTTGGTGTTTTGGTTGAGAGTTTGGGTTGAGGTTTAGTGTTAGGTATGACCTTGGCTGATACGGTATCGATATGGCATTCGTGTGATATCGAGCCCTCTTCTACGTATCGCTTTGAGCGCGGCAGCAGGGATTCATCTATCCAATCCTGCTGGTCGTCGTTCAGTCTTTCTTTGAAGTCATTCAGAAAGTCGTCTAGCCACTCGCTTGGGACACGGCGAATTTCTTCCAACGCTCTAGCTCGTAGTTTTGGCCCTGTCACTTGAGTAGCAGAGTGGTGATCCCACCAGATTTTTACCCAAACGATGAGTCTCACGTTGTCATACCTGGCTAGGCCTTCATCCTGGAGGCGGTGGATGACCTGCAGCCACTGATCCGCCGTCCATCCAATTTCTGCTCCGGCAATGCGTGGAACTAGTGGGTATACGCCCGTAATGTTGCTGTCAGGAGCAGTTAGCAGGTGCAGCAAAGCAACTTTGTCCTCTGTGGTGCAATTTAGTAAACGTGGGGAGCGCCAAAAATTCTGGTCCCGAATGGTTCGTTGTCTACTCATGCTCGCTGCTCCCGGTGCAAAGGAGATGAATCCAGCCAGGACAGGTCATTGTCGCGCTTCCACCTGTGATTTCTTTGTGGGTCTCCCTGTGCGCTTGGGATGTGAAAAAGGTGCGATGACGGTGGCTGAATCTCGACTCTCGGTGTTGCCGGTGCGCATCCAAGTTCTCAGATCACCCAGTCTCCATCTCAACCTTGACAGTCCCGGTACAGGCTCAAGCCCCGGCAATTTGCGCTGACGGACCGTAAGCACGCTGAAGCCGGTCAGCGCCGCAACTTCAACCACGCCAATCAGAACGTCGTCACCAAGCTTCTGTATCTTCTGGATAGTTTCATAATCTACTGTCATCGCTTTATCGCTCGATTGATCTGGTGACGCCAGCTTTTGCCAATCAGACGCTCAATCGCTAGGACAGCTTTTTAACAGATGAAAGGTTTTCTGAAGGAAGGGGCCGCAACAAGAGGCGATTGCTGAACCGGCAACAGTGCCTCGTAGACCTATGCTGAGTTCGTGCGGGCGTGTTGCAAGATCAGTGGTCAGCTCCAAGCTGACCACTTAGAAGTAGCCGTAGGTCTGATCAAGCCAGCTTTGCCGCGAGCTCTTCTGCGGTGATGTTGTAGTAACGCTTCAGCATGTTCACCTCCCGATGTCCCGTCACGCTGGCAAGCTCGATCAAATTCGGCAGCTTGGTCGCAAGCCGACATGTCGCTTCATGCCGCAGATCGTGAAAGCGTAAATTGATCAGGAAGTCTTCCTGAGGCGTTACCTGCGCCGCCCCGCAATCCCCCAGGTATTTCAGCCTAGCTCGCTCCAGGCCTCGCACGAAGGCCTTCTTGAGAGCGTCGGCGGTGGTGGGGAAGACTCGACCGCACAGCGAGCGCGGCAAGTCCTTCAGCAGATGAATAGCCTTTGGTGAAAGCGGGATGGTTCTGGGCAGTCCGTTCTTAGTCGCTGGAAGATGCGCGGTCCTGCGATCTAGGTTCACATGCTTCCAGCGCAGCTCGAAAATTTCGCCACGGCGCATGGCTGTCTCAATCGCGAGTTGGACGATGGGCCGTATCCATGGATTGTGTGAGGAGTCGGCATAGGTGCCGTCAGCACGGCGCTCACGAAGCTCCAGGGCGTTGAGAATGTATTCCTCTTCAACTGGGTCGAGCCGCCGCGAGCGTTCGTCGTTGTAGCTGGGACGGCTGACCATCCTGACTGGGTTCTCGGCAAGATGAATTCCCCACTCGCGGCGAGCGACCTCAATCACGCATTGGAACAGTGCGAGTTCACGTTTCACCGTATTGCCCTTCCGAATCTTCAGGCGCTCGTCGCGGTAGCGTGCAAAATCTGAAGAGGTGAGGGTGGCGACGATTCGTGTCGCCAGCGGGTGGCGCTTGAGCGCTTCCAGGCGTTTGATTTCCGAATAGGCGCCTTTGTGCTTCGGAGCGATCTCAGAGATGTAGCGATCAATGAGTTGATGAAAGGCGGTGCGTTCAGCCTCGACGCGAGAGACAAAAATGCCTCGGTCGATTTCGCTTTCGATCATGCGCGCCCAGGCTTGGGCATTGGCTTTAGTTTCGAAGGTTTTTCTTTGGGCTGGATAGCCCTTGCGACGGATTTGCGCTTCCCACTGATACTCGCCGCGATTCCTGATTGTTGCCATTTCGACCATTCCCGCCACGTTCAAGTGTGGCAAATTTGTGGCAAAAACGACTTTCAGGACTAGGACAGGTTTCTGTCAGGAGCGCTATCCCCTTGTAATACAAGGGAAAAAAGATGGTGCACCCGGCGGGATTCGAACCCACGACCCCTGCCTTCGGAGGGCAGTACTCTATCCAGCTGAGCTACGGATGCTTGTGCGGGCGCCATCATACCCATGTCGACCTTGGGCGTCCATGCTGGTTTTTGGCCGGCTGGCGGTGGGATTCTGGAGCAGGGAGGCTCTGTACCGGGCGGTGTGTGCCATGGGCGTTGGGTGTGGCGCCGATACGCTTGTCAGAATAATCCGGCTAATGCGCCGTTTTCGTTCTTTTTTTCGAACAGACTATTGCCCTGAACCCCCATTGATCCTAGGATTCGTTTGAGATTTCAAACGCTCTGTCTCCCGTGCGCGATTGCGCCCAGTGACTGATTTCCCTGACGGCAGCCTTCGAGGCGCCTTTCAACAACTCTAATTTGCCCCGCGCGCGCGCGGTGCTGTTAAGGAAAGCCGACATGCAGCTTAAAGATACCCAGTTGTTTCGCCAGCAAGCCTTTATTGATGGCGCTTGGGTCGATGCGGACAACGGTCAAACGATCAAGGTCAACAACCCCGCGACTGGCGAGATCCTGGGCACCGTGCCGAAGATGGGCGCTGCCGAAACCCGTCGTGCCATCGAAGCCGCCGACAAGGCCTTGCCGGCCTGGCGCGCACTGACGGCCAAGGATCGCGCGAACAAGCTGCGTCGTTGGTTCGAGCTGATCATCGAGAACCAGGATGACCTCGCACGCCTGATGACCCTGGAGCAGGGCAAGCCGCTGGCCGAAGCCAAGGGCGAAATCGTCTATGCCGCTTCGTTCATCGAGTGGTTCGCCGAAGAGGCCAAGCGTATCTATGGTGACGTGATCCCTGGCCACCAGCCGGACAAGCGCCTGATCGTGATCAAGCAACCGATCGGTGTCACCGCCGCCATCACGCCGTGGAACTTCCCGGCGGCGATGATCACCCGTAAAGCCGGCCCGGCCCTGGCCGCCGGTTGCACCATGGTGCTCAAGCCTGCATCGCAAACCCCGTTCTCCGCGTTCGCCCTGGCGGAACTGGCGCAGCGTGCCGGTATCCCCAAAGGTGTGTTCAGCGTGGTCTCCGGCAGCGCTGGCGATATCGGCAGTGAGCTGACCAGCAACCCTACCGTGCGTAAATTGTCCTTCACCGGCTCGACCGAAATCGGTCGCCAGTTGATGGCCGAATGCGCCAAGGACATCAAGAAAGTGTCCCTGGAACTGGGCGGCAACGCGCCGTTCATTGTGTTTGACGACGCCGACCTGGATAAGGCTGTCGAAGGCGCGATCATTTCCAAATACCGCAACAACGGCCAGACCTGCGTCTGCGCCAACCGCTTGTATATCCAGGACTCGGTGTACGACGCGTTCGCTGAAAAACTGAAAGCGGCCGTGGCCAAGTTGAAGATCGGCAACGGTCTGGAAGAAGGCACCACCACCGGTCCCCTGATCGACGAAAAAGCCGTGGCCAAGGTTCAGGAACACATCGCCGACGCCCTGAGCAAAGGCGCGACCCTGCTGGCTGGCGGCAAGGTCATGGAAGGTAACTTCTTCGAACCGACTATCCTCACCAACGTGCCGAAAAACGCCGCTGTGGCCAAGGAAGAAACCTTCGGCCCACTGGCGCCGCTGTTCCGCTTCAAAGACGAAGCCGAAGTGATCGCCATGTCCAACGACACCGAGTTCGGCCTGGCGTCCTACTTCTATGCCCGCGACCTGGGCCGTGTGTTCCGTGTGGCCGAAGCCCTGGAATACGGTATGGTCGGCGTCAACACCGGGCTGATCTCCAACGAAGTGGCACCGTTCGGCGGTATCAAGGCTTCGGGCCTGGGCCGTGAAGGCTCCAAGTACGGGATCGAGGACTACCTGGAAATCAAATACCTCTGCCTGGGCATCTAAACCCGGCAAGGCATTGCGTGAAACGCAAAGGGCACGAGAGCGCTGACCCTTTGCGTGTTTTGAATGTTATTTCGCAAGTGGCCGGGAAAGCTGTGGCAGTCGATCATCGCATGCTGCCGTAGTTGCCTCCCCGCCACGTATTCCTTGGACCACGCCGCCCGATGAGCGGCGAATGAGGACTTTATGAGCAACAAGACCAACGCATCCCTGATGAAACGCCGCGAAGCCGCTGTACCACGCGGTGTGGGCCAGATTCACCCGATCTTCGCCGAATCCGCGAAGAACGCCACGGTAACCGACGTTGAAGGTCGCGAGTTCATCGACTTCGCCGGTGGTATCGCCGTGCTGAACACCGGTCACTTGCACCCGAAAATCATCGCGGCCGTGACCGAGCAACTGAACAAGCTGACCCACACCTGCTTCCAGGTCCTGGCCTACGAGCCTTACGTGGAGCTGTGCGAGAAAGTCAACGCCAAGGTCCCGGGTGATTTCGCCAAGAAAACCCTGCTGGTCACCACCGGTTCCGAAGCCGTGGAAAACGCCGTGAAAATTGCCCGTGCCGCCACAGGCCGTGCCGGTGTGATCGCCTTCACCGGCGCCTACCATGGCCGCACCATGATGACCCTGGGCCTGACCGGCAAAGTCGTGCCGTACTCGGCCGGCATGGGCCTGATGCCAGGCGGTGTGTTCCGCGCGCTGTACCCGAACGAGCTGCACGGTGTGAGTGTCGACGACTCCATCGCCAGCATCGAACGCATCTTCAAAAACGATGCCGAGCCGCGTGACATCGCTGCGATCATCATCGAGCCGGTACAGGGCGAGGGCGGTTTCTACGTCGCGCCGAAAGCCTTCATGAAGCGCCTGCGCGAACTGTGCGACAAGCACGGCATCCTGCTGATCGCCGACGAAGTGCAAACCGGCGCCGGTCGTACCGGTACCTTCTTCGCCATGGAACAGATGGGCGTTGCCGCCGACCTGACCACCTTCGCCAAATCCATCGCTGGCGGCTTCCCGCTGGCCGGCGTGTGTGGCAAGGCCGAATACATGGACGCCATTGCTCCAGGCGGCCTGGGCGGCACCTATGCTGGTAGCCCGATCGCTTGCGCCGCTGCGCTGGCGGTCATGGACGTGTTCGAAGAAGAGCACCTGCTGGACCGTTGCAAGGCTGTCGGCGAGCGTCTGGTCACTGGCCTGAAAGCTATCCAGGCCAAGTACCCGGTGATCGGCGAAGTGCGTGCCCTGGGCGCGATGATCGCGGTCGAGCTGTTCGAAGATGGCGACAGCCACAAGCCGAACGCTGCTGCCGTGGCTGCTGTGGTCGCCAAGGCGCGCGACAAGGGCCTGATCCTGCTGTCCTGCGGCACCTACGGCAACGTGTTGCGCGTACTGGTTCCGCTGACCTCGCCGGACGCGCAGTTGGATAAAGGCCTGGCGATTATCGAAGAGTGCTTCGCAGAGCTTTGAGCGGCAAGCTATAAGCTGCAAGTGATGTAACGCTTGTAGCTTGTAGCTTAAAACTTGCCGCTCAAAGAAGCCGCCCGTGAACAAAAAAACCGCGTATGCGGTTTTTTTTTGCCCACGGGCGGCTTCTTTGTCTAATGTGCAAGGATTGCCGATGGAGCGTGCTGCATGACTGCTGTTGATTTACCTGCTGTACCCCGTGTGTTGATTGCCGAGGCCGATCCCTGGTCGCGGGATCTGCTCAAGCAGGTGTTGTTGAATGTGCGCTGCGACGCGCGGCTGGATGTGTGCGCCGATGGGCAGCAGGCCGCCGGCTTTCTGCGAGACAAACCCTACGATTTGATCATTGCCGATTGGGAACTGCCGGGCGTCGATGGCTTGAGCCTGCTGCGCAACGTACGCCAGCAGCGGCGGGTGCCGGCGTTGCCGTTTATCCTGTTGAGTACGCGTAATGACAGCGCCAGTGTGCGCGAAGCCCTGCCCCTGGCTCCCACCGCTTACTTGACCAAACCCCTGGACATGGAAGGTCTCACGCAACGCCTGCAGGACCTGCTGCTTAACGAAGGCGAAACGGTGTATTGCGAAATCCCGGCCTTGGCGGCGGGCATGACCTTGTCGGTGTTCCTGGAGCGGCGCCGTGTGTTGTCGGACGGCGCGCCGCTACGGGTTGACGTCAAAGCTGCCGTGCAACGCAGCCTGGCGCCGGAGGGGCTGGATCTCAAGCAGTTGGAAGAGCAGGTGAAAACAGACCCGCAGATCACCGCCGTGCTGATCGCCGCCGCCAACAGCGCTGGTCATCACGGCACGCCGGTGCAGACCCTGTCCATGGCCCTGCACAAGCTGGCAGCAGGGCAGAGCATGAACCTGATTCTCGGCCTGGCCCTCAAGCACAACGTGATCCTCAGCGATGCCGGACTGAAGGAGTACGCCGAGCGCCATTGGCAACTGTCCCAGCAAACCGCGCAATATGCCCGCTCATTGGCGCGCATGCTCGACCTTGACCACGAGCGCTGCTACAGCGCCGGCATTCTCCATCGCCTGGGCGACCTGGCCCTGCTACGCAGTTTGCAGGAGTGGCGCCAGGGCGGTGGCGAACTGGATGATGAGTTGATTGGTGAGTCGTTGGTCACCTATGGCGCCAGCTACGGCTCGGCGTTGCGCACGCGCTGGCGTTTGCCCCTTGAGCTGCGCCAACTGATCGCGGCGATCTACTCCCTGGAAGGTGGGGTGTATTCCCGTGAGGCGTTGGTGATGAACATAGCTGCGCAACTGGCGGGGCTGACCGAGCATGAAGGTATCGAGGCGCTGGCCAAGGGCAAGACGGCGCGGCTGCTCAAGGTCGGGCTTTCAGAGTTGATGCGCATCCGCAAGCCTGCGTAGGCACTGTGTCAGGCACCCTACGGACATTCAACCGACAATTACCCGGTTCTTGCCCTGGCGCTTGGCTTCATACATCGCCGCATCGGCCCGGGCGAACAGGCTGTCGAGGGTTGTGTCTTCGGCGCTCAGGCTGGCCAGGCCCTGGCTGACAGTCACCACATAGGGCTGGCCTTCGTGACTGAACCCCAGTTGCTGGATTTCCTGTCCCAGGCGCTCGGCGACCTGTATGGCTGTTTCCGGCGCGCATCCAGGCAGCACGGCGGCAAACTCTTCGCCGCCAATGCGTCCGAACAGGTCGCCACGGCGCAATATGCCTCGCCCGCTCTCGGCGATACGCAACAGCACCTGATCGCCCTCCAGGTGGCCGTAGGTGTCGTTGATGGCCTTGAAATCATCGATGTCTAACAGCAGGAACGCCAGGGGCAGGCCCTGGGCGCTGGCCCGTTCGAATTCGTGATGGGCGCATTCAAAGAAGTGCCGGCGGTTGCTGCTGCGGGTCAGCACATCGGTGGTGGCCAGGCGTTGCAGTTCGAGTTCCAGGTGTTTTTTTTCGGTGATGTCTTCAGCGATGCCCACCACAATCAGCGGTTTTCCCGGGGTGGCCTGCTGGTTGGTAAAGCACTTGTCGCTGAGCCAGCGGATCTGCCCGTCAGCGGTGATGATGCGGTACTGGCGATCCTCGACCGCCCCCAGTTCCAGTACTTGGGCCAGGCTTCGCTCTGCGTATTCCTGGTCTTCGGGGTGGATGCTGTCGCGCCAGCCACGGTGGTCGGCCAGCAGCAGGCCTGCCGAAAGACCAAAGATGCGCTCATACGCGGGGCTCACGTACAGCACGCGCCGGGTTTCCCACTCGATGGCCCAGAGCACTGCGTTGACGCTCACCAGCAGCGAACTCAACAGTTGCTCACGCTCGCTCAGGCGCTCCACTTCGCCTTGGGCGTGCATCAACGCCAGCAAGGTGGCAGCAGCGGCCGGGCGCGACGTATCCGCCGAGTCGGGGGTGGTGGGGGTCGGGGAGTCCTTTTCGTGGACCATCGGCACAATTCTCTCTGGACATGCCGCAGCATCGAACAGCAGTCAAAACAAAGCCCGCCAGGATGGCGAAGTGTTGTTTGAGAGAGGGGAATTGCAGCTAAGTTCCGTTATCAGTCGCGATTGAGACGGAATGTTCGGTGACTGTGAAATGGCGCCAAAAAACTGGAGGTCGGCTTGGAATGTACCTGGGCCTTGTAGGAACTGGCTTGCCAGCGATGGGGCCTTGAATGTGGAGTGCAGTTCAAGGCCTCATCGCCGGCAAACCGGCTTCTGCAATGTCAGGCGGTGGGGCGCAGGGAGTAGGTTTTCAGCTGGTGGGCAAAGTCGCGCAGGGACTGGATCCCGCTGGCTTCGGCTTCGTGGACCCATTCCTTGATCGCCGCGAGCATGTCATGCCCGTTGCTGCTGGTCTTGAGCCAGATCTGCTGCAGCGCCAGGCGCTTTTCGTAGATCACTTTCAAGGCCTGGCTGTGCTCCAGCATGTTCTGGATGCGCACGTGATGGCGGTCATCCAGCAGGCTGGTCTCGCGCGACAGCAGGCGTTTGGCACGGTGGAACTGGTGGCGTACCGAATGATCGACCTTCTCCAGCTCCTGCTTAACCAGCGGCGCAATGACCAACTTGCGGTACTGGGCCATGATCTGGAAGCGGTTGTTGAGGATCGCCATGGCGGTGTCCATGTCCAGGTGACCCTTGCCTTCGACCCGGTGGGCGATAGGTGCAACCCGTTGCACCTTGGCCAGGCGCAGGAAGCTGAACACCTGGATCCAGGCCCAGCCCAGGTCGAATTCCCACTTCTTCACCGACAACTTGGCGGAATTGGGATAGGTGTGATGGTTGTTATGCAGCTCTTCGCCACCGACGATGATGCCCCACGGCACCAGGTTGGTCGCCGCGTCGCGGCATTCGAAGTTGCGGTAGCCGATGGCATGGCCCAGGCCGTTGATCACGCCGGCAGCCCAGACCGGGATCCACATCATCTGGATCGCCCAGATGGTGATACCGATGGTGCCGAACAGCAGCAGGTCGATGACCCCCATGATCGCCACGCCCAGCAGCGGGTAGCGGGTATAGACATTGCGCTCGATCCAGTCGTCCGGGCAGTTCTTGCCGTAGATGCGCAGGGTCTCGGGGTTTTCGGCCTCGGCGCGGTACAGCTCGGCGCCTTTGCGCAGGACTGTGGACAGGCCCTTGATCACCGGGCTGTGGGGATCGTCGACGGTTTCGCACTTGGCGTGGTGCTTGCGGTGGATGGCGGTCCACTCGCGGGTGTTCTGCGCTGTGGTCAGCCACAGCCAGAAGCGGAAGAAGTGTTTCAGGCCAGCATTGAGCTCCAGGGAGCGATGGGCTGAATAGCGGTGCAGATAGACCGTGACCCCGATAATGGTCACGTGGGTCATCAACAGAGTGACTGCCACCAGTTGCCAGGCTGACAAGTCAAGAAAACCGTTGTACCACATAGGCTGTATGGCCCTCAGATAAAGAAAAGAACAGCTCACGCATTATCACTAAGCCTACAGATAAAACCAGTCACCCTTTTGAATAGGAGTGACGAGATGTTACTTATCCTATAATCCGCAACCTTTGTAGGGCGATTCTGTTTTTTAGTAAGGATTACTAGTCATATGCTGCTTTCATACCGAGGTGCCCTACGCGCAGGGCTGGTGTACTTGCTGATTTCCATCTTGTGGATCCAGCTCAGTCAGCAGGTTTTTATCACATTCCTCGATGAACCCAGCGAGGTGGTGCACTGGCAGATGCTGCGCGGTTATCTGTGGGTGACCCTCAGTGCCCTGTTTATTTTCCTGTTGTGTGCCCGCTGCGTGCGTGCCCATCGTATCCAGCAACCCTTGAAGGAAAACCGCGAGCGCCTGCGCCAGGCGGCGGCAGTGTTCGATTGCACCCGCGAAGGGGTGCTGGTCACTGACGCCCGGGGGCGGATTGTCCACGTCAACCGCGCCTTTATCGAAATCACCGGTTACCAGGTGGAAGACGTGATGGGCCGCCAACCGAGCCTGTTCAAGTCGGGGCGGCATTCGCCGGCTTTTTATGAGCAGATGTTTCGCACCCTCAACCAAGATGGGGAGTGGAGCGGCGAGATCTGGAACCGGCGTAAAAGCGGGGAAATTTATCCACAGTGGCAAACCATCCGTGTCATCCATGATGACCAGGGCCAGATCAGCCATTACGTAGCGGTATTCTCCGATATCAGCGCGATCAAGCATTCCGAGCGCGAACTGGCCCATCTGGCTCACCACGACCCGTTGACCGACCTGCCCAACCGCCTGCTGTTCACCGACCGCGCCGAGCAGGCGCTGGCTTCGGCACAGATCCACAAGCGTGGCTGCGCGTTGCTGCTGCTGGACCTGGACCACTTCAAGATCATCAACGACAGCCTTGGCCACAATGTCGGTGACCAGTTACTCAAGGCCGTAGGCGAGCGCCTGCAGGGCCTTTTTGGCCCCGGCGTGACCCTGGCACGCCTGGGCGGTGATGAGTTCGCAGTGCTGGCGGAAAGTTGTCCACAGGTGGTCCAGGCTGCCGCGCTGGCCCAGCGCATCATCGACAGCATGAAACAGCCGTTCATGTTCGACGGTCATCAATTGTTCATCAGCGCCAGCATCGGCATCAGCCTGTTTCCCAGTGATGCCTTGAGTGCCGAACAGTTGCTGCGTAACGCTGACTCCGCGCTGTTCAAGGCCAAGAGCACCGGGCGCGAAGGCTATGCCTTGTACACCGAAGAACTCACCGCCCATGCCCAGAACCGCATCGAGATCGGTAATGAACTGCGCCGCGCTCTGGATCAGCAGGAGTTGCGGGTCTACTACCAGCCGGTCCATGACCTGCAAACCAGTAAGATGATGGGGGTAGAAGCCCTGGTGCGCTGGCAGCACCCGCAGCGCGGCCTGGTGCCGCCGGCGGAATTTATCCCGATTGCCGAACGCACCGGGCTGATCGCCGAAATCGACGCCTGGGTCATGGACCAGGCTTGTCGCCAGATGTGTCAGTGGCTGGCAGAGGGCAGGGACCTGTCCTTCCTGGCGGTGAATATTTCCAGCCGCCTGTTTGCCCGTCATGAACTGTATGAGCAGGTGGCCAAGGTGCTGCATGACACCGGCCTGGATCCGTCGAAACTGGAGCTGGAAGTCACCGAAAGCGCGGTGATGGATGACCCGGAAGTGGCCCTGGAGCAAATGCATCGCTTGCGCGAGCTGGGCTTGAGCCTGGCCATCGATGACTTCGGCACCGGCTATTCGTCACTGCTGCGCCTCAAGCGCTTGCCGGTACAGAAGCTGAAAATCGACCAAGGCTTCGTTGCCGGGTTGCCGTGGGATGAAGACGATGCGGCGATTGTGCGGGTGGTCATCGCCCTGGCGCAAAGCATGGGCATGCTGGTACATGCCGAAGGTATCGAGCAGAAGGAACAGGCGCAGTTCCTGCTCGACCATCAATGCGACATGGGCCAGGGCTACTGGTTTGCAAGGCCGATGCTGGCGGCTGAGATTGATTGGGCCAGGGCCCCGGCTATCCGCTGACCTCTATCCGGGGTTGGAATACAGTAAATGTGGGAGCGGGCTTGCTCGCGAATGCGGTGTGTCAGTCACCGAATTTGCTAGCTGATACACCGCATTCGCGAGCAAGCCCGCTCCCACATTTGGATCTCCACTCTGTGTAACGTCGTGTCCTGCCTGAAAATTCTTTCTGGTTATATAAACATTCTTAAATAGTATTTTTAAGAATATCCGCGCTTATCTACTATCGCCCTCACGCCGCAAGCAGTGCCGCCACTGCCAGGCACTTCTCATTTCAGGAGCACGACCATGAGCGCATCTCTACGCAGCGTTGACGGCCAGGACGAAGCAGCCATTTTGCGCGAGATCCAGAGCGCATTGCGTGACCTGCGTTTTGGCGCAGTGGAAATCACCGTACACAACGCCCAAGTGGTGCAGATCGAACGCAAAGAGAAATTCCGCTTGCAGAGCCCGGGCAACAAACCGAGCTGAGGCAACACGGCGCTTCGATTGCGGGACCCGTACTTATAAGAAAAGCCAACACCCCAGAATTTCAGGAGCTTGTCTATGTCGTCGATTCGCCGTTATGCCCTGGCCGCCCTGGCCAGCGCCGTGTTTGCCGGTTCTGCTGTCGCCAAGGATTACGAGCTGCTCAACGTTTCCTACGATCCGACCCGTGAGCTGTACCAGGACTACAACGCCGAATTCACCAGCTTCTGGAAAAAAGCGCACCCTGGCGACAACGTGAAGATCCAGCAGTCCCACGGTGGTTCGGGCAAGCAAGGCCGGGCGGTGATCGACGGCCTGCGCGCCGACGTGGTGACCCTGGCCCTGGCCGGCGACATCGACGAAATTGCCAAGTTGGGCAAGACCCTTCCGCAGAACTGGCAGACCCGTCTGCCTGAGGCCAGCACACCGTACACCTCGACCATCGTGTTCCTGGTACGCAAGGGCAACCCCAAAGGCATCAAGGACTGGGGCGACCTGATCAAGAACGACGTGTCGGTGATCACGCCGAACCCGAAAACCTCTGGCGGTGCCCGCTGGAACTTCCTCGCCGCCTGGGCCTATGGCCTGAAGGCCGGTGGCAGCGAAGCCAAGGCCCAGGAATACGTGAAAGAACTGTTCAAGCATGTACCGATCCTCGACACCGGCGCGCGCGGTTCGACCATCACCTTCGTCAACAACGGTCAGGGTGACGTGTTGCTGGCCTGGGAAAACGAAGCGTTCCTGGCACTCAAGGAAGACGGTGGCGCCGACAAGTTCGACATCATCGTGCCGTCCCTGTCGATCCTCGCCGAGCCACCCGTGGCCGTGGTCGACAAGAACGCCGAGAAAAAGGGCAACACCGAAATCGCCACGGCGTACCTCAACCACCTGTACAGCCCGGCTGGCCAGGAGATCGCGGCAAAGAACTTCTACCGCCCGCGTGACAAGGATGTGGCCGCCAAATACGCCCAGCAGTTCCCGAAACTGGAGCTGGTGACTATCGACAAAGACTTCGGCGGCTGGAAAACTGCCCAACCGAAATTCTTCAATGACGGTGGCGTGTTCGACCAGATCTACACGGCCCAATAACCAACACGGCCTCCCTGTGGAATGCGGCTTGTGTGGGAGCGGGCTTGCTCGCGAAAGCGGTGTGCCAGTCAACGCATTTAGTGACTGACACGCCGCTTTCGCGAGCAAGCCCGCTCCCACAAAAACTCATTCCTGCAGTGGTATCTACCTGTTAACCAAGGACTTTTATGTCGCGTCGTATCTCCCCCGTCATACCCGGCTTCGGGCTGACGCTGGGCTACACCTTGGTGTACCTCAGCCTGATTGTGCTCATACCACTGGCGGCCATGTTCGTCCACGCCGCCCAACTCACCTGGGATCAGTTCTGGGCCATCATCTCGGCGCCGCGAGTGTGGGCGGCGTTGAAGTTGAGCTTCAGTACGGCCCTGTACGCCGCGCTGATCAACGGCGTGATCGGTACGCTGCTGGCCTGGGTGCTGGTGCGCTACACCTTCCCCGGGCGCAAGATTATCGACGCGATGATCGACCTGCCGTTCGCCCTGCCCACCGCCGTGGCCGGTATCGCGCTGACCGCGCTGTACGCGCCGTCCGGTCTGGTTGGCCAGTTCGCCACGGACATGGGCTTCAAGATCGCCTACACCCCATTGGGCATCACCCTGGCCCTGACTTTCGTCACTCTGCCCTTTGTGGTGCGCACCGTGCAGCCGGTCTTGGCCGATATCCCCCGGGAAATCGAAGAAGCCGCCGCCTGCCTCGGCGCCAAGCCCTTGCAAGTGTTCCGCTACATCCTCGTGCCGGCGCTGCTGCCAGCGTGGCTGACCGGGTTTGCCCTGGCGTTTGCCCGAGGTGTGGGTGAGTACGGCTCAGTGATTTTCATCGCCGGCAATATGCCGATGAAAACCGAGATCCTGCCGTTGCTGATCATGGTCAAGCTCGACCAATACGACTACACCGGCGCTACCTCCATCGGCGTGCTGATGCTGGTGGTTTCCTTTGTCTTGCTGCTGCTGATCAACTTGCTGCAGCGGCGCATCGAACGTCCATAAGGAGGCGCGGAACATGTCCCAATCGTCTATTTCCGCCGCGTCCTCGGCCAACGCTGCCCGTCGTGGCAGTGCGGTTTCGCGACGTATCCTGATCGGCCTTGGCTGGCTGATCTTCGCCCTGTTCTTGCTGTTGCCACTGTTTATTGTGGTATCCCAGGGCCTCAAGCTCGGCCTCGGCGCATTCTTTGCCGCGATCTTCGAGCCGGACGCGCTGTCGGCATTGAAGCTGACGGTGATTGCGGTGCTGATCTCGGTGCCGCTCAACCTGGTATTCGGGGTCAGTGCGGCCTGGTGCGTGAGCAAGTACTCGTTCCGTGGCAAGAGCATGCTGGTGACCCTGATCGACCTGCCGTTCTCGGTCTCGCCGGTGATCGCCGGTCTGGTCTATGTGCTGATGTTCGGCGCCCAGGGCTTCTTCGGGCCGTGGTTGCAGGATCACGATATCCAGATCGTCTTTGCCTTGCCGGGCATCGTGCTGGCGACCATCTTCGTCACCGTGCCATTCGTGGCCCGCGAGTTGATCCCGCTGATGCAGGAGCAGGGCACCCAGGAAGAAGAAGCCGCGCGTCTGCTGGGCGCCAATGGCTGGCAGATGTTCTGGCATGTCACCGTGCCGAACATCAAGTGGGGCTTGATCTACGGCGTGGTGCTGTGTACTGCGCGGGCAATGGGTGAGTTCGGCGCGGTGTCGGTGGTGTCCGGCCACATTCGCGGCGTGACCAACACTTTGCCGCTGCACGTCGAGATTCTCTACAACGAATACAACCACGTCGCTGCGTTTGCGGTGGCGAGTCTGTTGCTGATCCTGGCGCTCTTCATCCTGCTGCTCAAGCAGTGGAGCGAGAACCGAATTAACCGCCTGCGCGCCGGTGCGGCTGAGGAATAAGTCATGTCGATCGAAGTCCGTAACGTCAGCAAGAACTTCAACGCCTTCAAGGCCCTGGACAGCATCAACCTGGATATCCAGAGTGGCGAGCTGGTGGCCTTGCTGGGCCCCTCCGGCTGCGGCAAGACCACCTTGCTGCGCATCATCGCCGGCCTGGAAACCCCGGACGCCGGCAGTATCGTGTTCCATGGCGAGGACGTGTCCGGTCATGATGTGCGTGATCGCAACGTCGGGTTTGTGTTCCAGCACTACGCGCTGTTCCGCCACATGACCGTATTCGACAACGTCGCATTCGGCCTGCGCATGAAGCCCAAGAACCAGCGCCCGAATGAAACCCAGATCGCGGCCAAGGTCCATGAATTGCTGAACATGGTGCAACTCGATTGGCTGTCGGACCGCTACCCGGAACAACTCTCCGGCGGTCAGCGCCAGCGTATCGCCCTGGCCCGCGCCCTGGCGGTGGAGCCCAAGGTGCTGCTGCTCGACGAACCCTTCGGCGCCCTGGATGCCAAGGTGCGCAAGGAGCTGCGCCGCTGGTTGGCACGCCTGCACGAGGACATCAACCTGACCTCGGTGTTCGTGACCCACGACCAGGAAGAAGCCATGGAAGTCGCCGACCGCATCGTGGTGATGAACAAGGGCGTGATCGAGCAGATCGGCTCACCGGGCGACGTCTACGAAAACCCGGCCAGCGATTTCGTCTACCACTTCCTGGGCGACTCCAACCGCCTGCACCTGGGCGAAGACCAGCACGTGTTGTTCCGCCCGCACGAAGTGTCGCTGTCGCGCCATGAGCTGGAAGATCACCATGCCGCGCAAGTGCGCGACATCCGCCCGCTGGGCGCCACCACGCGGATCACGCTGAAGGTCGAAGGCCAGAGCGAACTGATTGAAGCCGAAGTGGTGAAGGACCACGACAGCCTCACCGGGCTGACGCGGGGCGCGACGTTGTTCTTCAAGCCCAAGGTCTGGCAAAAAGCCTGAGTTTTTGGCCAGCCCCGATCAACTGTGGGGGTGGCTTGTGGGGGAGCTGGCTTGTTGGTGCTGGTGAAAAGGATGTTCCAACCCGTCTGGGACATGTCCGAAGCCATCACCGCCGCCAGTGGCCTGAGTGCTCTTGGTCGGGAGTCTTTAGGGGAGATTTGTAGGTACTTTTTCTTCGCTGTGTGGGCAGCTTCCGAAACTTAAATTCCTCCCGGTTTTATGCCCCGCCAGCTTTTGCGCCTCACCAGTCAGCAGTCGGCGGAGCAGTTCGATGCGCTGAACCTGCACCTGCGTCATGGCTTGGTAACGCCCGGGCAAATGGTGATTGTGCCTGACGAATACGCTGTTGCCTGCACCCTCAATGACGCGTGGTTGATGCGCCATGCACAGGAAATCCGTCGTGCCCTGGAGTTGAATTCCGCGGCAGGGATTGCCGTCATCAATAACTACGATTTATTGCAGAGCCTGTTGGGGTATAGCTCGTTGGGTGTGGGGGCCGGCAGTTCAGGTTGGACGCGGCATCTGGATGAGGTCCGGCATACGCTGGAGGAAGTCGAGCGCCTGCATCAGCAACTCAAGAGTGGGGCCCTGGATCGGGAGGCGTTCATTCGTCAGCGCCAGGGGTTGTTCCAGCGCCTGGACACTCAACTGAAGGGCGCAGCTCGGTTTGGTACGAGCTTGCAGGGCAATACGTCGTTAAAAAAAGTGCTGGGGATATCGACCAAAAGCTATCTGCACAAGAGTGAGATAGCGGGCTATGCGCAGCGAATCCGGAGCATTGCGCAGACGTCGCGGTTCTTGGGCAAGGGCACGTATGTGGGGTTAGCGCTGGATGTGGGCGTGGCGGGGTTGGCGATCAAGGAGGGGTGTATGACGGGGCGAGAGGCGCAGTGTCGGCGGGCGCAGTATGTGGAAGGGGCGAGATTGGTAGGGGGTGTTAGCGGTGCGGCCGGAGGTGGAAAGTTGGGCGCGTATGTTGGGCGATATGTCTGTACGACCGTCTTGGGAGTTGTGACTAAGGGAAAAGGGGGGCTTGTGTGTGGAATTATCGGTGGTATTGCAGGTGGCTCTGCTGGAGGAGATAAATTGGGTACAGCGGCAGCCAAACACGGCGAAATTTTGTACGAAACAATCGAACACTGACTATGACTGATGAGCTTTTTTTCTCTGCCTTGCCCTTGCTTGAATCCCTTGTTCTTGTAGGGCTTTTATTGTTCGTTGAATACACAAAGCTGGAAGAACTGGAGAGTTATTTCAGCGAAAACGAAGTGGTGCAGCGAAACAAACGTTTTTGGTCGAAAAACCGCCACATCGACAAAACGATGCGAATGAGTGTGATCGTCTGTTTCCTGTTTCACCCTGCCAGGTACATCAAGCTTGGCGATGTAAGTCATGAGGAGCTTGCCGCCATTCCATTAGCGCTCAAACGCTGGGTTGTCTGGCCCTGTTACTGGGGTTTTTTCTGGTTGTTTCGCTGCACGGTATCGCTCCTGTGGGATAAATTTCACTGACGCTGCACACTCAAACCACCAAATCCTTACGCTTCACCCGCACCGGCCCCGACCGCTCCTCGATCTGCCGCTTGAGGTCATGCCGCAACCCCGCCAGGAACGCCAGTTCCGCCACCACAAACAGTGGCCCCACGATCAGCCCGGACACGTCATCGACAAAGGCCGGTTTGCGCCCCTCGTAGTAATGGCCGACAAACTGGATCACCCAACCCACCACAAACAGGCCGATACCACTGCTGAGCCACACCAGGGTGCTTTGCGCTGCCAGTACATGCCCGGCCCATACCGACAGGCCCATCAGTACGCTCATCAACATGCCAAGCGCCAGTTCCAGGCGCAGGTAGAACCCGGCGGCAAACACCGCCAGCAACACTGCAGGCGACAGCCACAGGCCGGCCACTTGCGATTCGGGGCGCGACAGCAGTACGGCGACGGCGACGACGATCATGGGGATGCCGATAAAGTGGCTGACGATGTTGCGCGGGTCGCGGTGGTAGGCGGCGTATTGGCTGAGGTGGTCGACGAGGCTTTTCATTGTTATTCCTCCTGTAGGATGCTTGATCATGCCCTGTAGGACTGCGACAAACTGTCAACTGGGCGACAATCTTTGGAGTTCTCATGGACGCAGAGTCTTGGCATGCACGGTTGTCCAGCGGCCACTGGTACCGCCATCTGCCTGCTCCCTTGCAGCATAGCTTGCTGGCCCACGCCCGCGTGCGGCAGTTGGCGGCGGGGCAGGTGCTGTTCAAGCGTGGCGACCCGCCGTGCGGCCTGTACGCGGTGCTGGAGGGCAGCCTGCGCATCAGCGCGGTGAACGAGCAGGGCAAGGAGGCGTTGTTGAGTCTGGCGCAAGCGCCTTTCTGGTTTGGCGAAATCGCCGTGTTCGACGGCCTGCCGCGTACCCACGATGCGTGTGCGGTCGGGCCTTGCACCCTGTTGCAGGTGCCGCAGTCGGCGATGCTGCACTTGCTTGCGCAAAGCCCGGCCTATTGGCGGGACATGGCCTTGCTGATGAGCCAGAAGTTGCGGCTGAGCTTTATCAATATCGAGCAGTTGAGCCTTGCACCCGCGTCGGTGCGGTTGGCCCATCGGTTGTGGATGATTGCCGAGGGGTATGGCGAGATCGATGGCTCGCGGCGTGTGGTGCAGTTGGCGCAGGAGGACTTGGCGGCGATGCTGGGGGTGTCGCGCCAGACGACCAATGCGCTGCTCAAGGAGCTGCAAGGGCAGGGGGTTGTGCGGTTGGGGTATGGCGAGATTGAAATACTTGATGCACCGCGGTTGCGGGAGATGGCGCAGGGTTGACGCGGCGTCTTAAAGGCCGCCTCGCCACAAGTCATTGTTCGCTCTTCGAGTATGGCTGAGCTTTCAAGGATGTTAAAAGGGCGGAACCCTTAGGGTTTATAAATTGCTCTGGCTTCGCCATTTTTATCAACCACGCCTGTAAGTTCGCGAACGATGCTATAGCTCCCTCCATCATCATTGGTTTCTTGATCCGCAATCCGGACTGAAAGTGATTCTCCGGGTGCGTAGCCTACTGTTTTAATAAGAATCCCCACCGCTCCTCCATTACTGGACGTTGTGATTTCGCTGCTGAAATCGCTCGTCATCCACGTGGCAGAGATAATTTTTTTGTTGTCGTTATCAAGTGAAGCCTCCGTGGGTTTCGTGCTTTTTATTGGGTCAGCTGCAGACGCGTTGCTAAAAATGATGATTAATGTGGCTAATAGGCAGCGGGTGATTGTTTGCATAAGTCGGGTCATGGGATTTATTTGTGTTTTATCAGGTAGAGTTCTTCGTTTGCTGAAAACAACGAATACGTTAATGCCGGCATTGTGTAATAGGCGAAATTATTGAGGAGGGTTTCTTTGGGCGGGAACGCTGTACCTTTAAAATCAGAACGTGACAAACTGCCTTTGTTTTTGAATTTAAAAATAACGTCGGCTATTGTGACTTGGTAATACCCTATGCCCTCCCAGGTATAATTCATGCTGCAACCACTGCTGCCAGCATTTTGGGCGCAATATTTGCTGTAAGTCTGCTTTTCAAAGTAGGGAATAGTGATGTTGGAGGGTGGTGTATATCGTCCGAAGCCACGTTCGACGTCTGTGAAGTCTTTAAATAGCGTATTGAAACCGGATAATCGTTTGCCGCTGAAGTCACTCGTCAGTGAGTTGCCGTAGAGGACATACCATTTGCCGGTAGTGTTAAGGTAGTATACTTTTCGGATACGCCTTTTATTTTCGTGGGCGCTGATTTTTTCATAGGTTTCAACATCGTCCAGGCGTGCGCTTTTTTTTGTGATTTCTTTGTAGTACGCATCGACCTGTTCTGTACTCCAAGCCAAGTCCTGGTTGATGGGAGTAAATGGTCTTTTTGTTTTGTCGCCATTTAACGGCCAGGTAGAGTAATAGCTGTTTTCTTTGTTGACCAAAAAAGTGCCGCCAACCAATTGCTCGTCCCCGGTTTTTTTTGCTATCAGGAAGCTTCTTGAAAATTGATGGCTATCAATGATATTGCCAGAGGTATTCAGTTTGTAGAAAGTGTGCTGGCGAGTGTGGTCGTCAACATCTGTGGCAATTTCAATAATGATGTTGTTTGTTGTTTTGTTGAGGCTGTGTTCCACTGTGGAACGTGGTGGGACTTTAAACTTTTCGACGGTATAGTTTTCAAATTCGGTAATTTCATCGATATACTTGTAGTCTGAAAATTCAGTAGGTAATTTTTCTTCGGGAGATAACCGGCCGGACTCGTGGACGCCACAGCTTGTTGTCAGTAGAGCGAAGAATATAGACGTGGCGCCGAGTGAGAGGGTGAAGTTCATAATACGTCCGCCCTGCGTGAAGGGTCTTCTCATTTACAGTGTCCAGCACCTATACCATTACTCAGCTTACTCTGCCAGTTGACTGTTGATCGTAAAATAAAATGTAGGGTTTTCCTGATGACTGTTTCTAGCTGTGTCGAAAGACACCGTTAAGTAGAGACCTGACGACCCTTAGGTCAACGCGCTAAAAAGCAGGACTTTGCGCGATCAAGGTATTTCTCATTAGCAAGCAATAAACGCCAGGGGCAGGTCACGGATCTGTTCACGCAGCGGCGGCTGGTAGTGGTCGTCGCTGATCAGTTCGTGCAGCAGTTCTTCGCGCAGTTGGTGGAAATCAAAGCTGCTGCGCTGGCGCGGATGGGGCAGGGCGATATCCACCACCTGCTTGATCCGTCCGGGCCGGGGCTCCATCACCACCACGCGGTCGGCGAGGAAAATCGCTTCCTCCACATCGTGGGTCACTAGCACTGTGGTGATCTTCGCGCGAGCACGGATCGCCAGCAGCTCATCCTGCATCTGTTGGCGGGTCAGGGCATCGAGGGCGCCGAAGGGCTCGTCCAGCAGCAGGATGCGTGGGCTGGCCACCAGGCCACGGGCAATCGCCACCCGCTGCGCCATGCCGCCAGACAATTGGTGCGGGTAGGCGCGGGTGAAATCGGTAAGGCCCACCAATTCGATAAAGTCCGTGATGCGCTGTTGGCGCTGGGCCTCGCTCAAGGGCTCGTTGACCAGGCCCAGGCCGATGTTTTGCGCGACCGTCAGCCACGGGAACAAACGGTGTTCCTGGAACACGATGCCGCGCTCGCCGCCGATGCCTTCCACGGCCTTCCCATCGACGCGGATCTCGCCACGGAACTGCGTGTCCAGGCCGATCAGCAGGCGCAGCAGCGTGGATTTTCCGCAGCCGCTGGAGCCGACAATCGCGACGAACTCGCCTTCGGCGATATCCAGGTTGAATTCGCGAATGGCTTCCAGCTCGAAGCCATCGACGTCGAAGGTCTTGCCCACATGGTTGAAGCTGACAATAGGTGCAGTCATGCGTGTCTCCAGCGCGTGGCGCGGGTTTCGATGCGTTGGCCGATAAGGTTGAGTGCTGCGCCGGTGAGGCCGACCAGGAGCATGCCGCTCATGATCAGGTCCATGCGCAGCAACTGTTGGGCGCCGATCATCAAACTGCCGATGCCACCGTTGGACGGCATGAAATACTCGGCGCCGATGGTGCCCAGCCAGGCGTAGATCAGGCTCAGGCGCAGCCCGGCGAAAATCCCCGCTGCCGCCCCTGGCAATACCAGGCGACGCAGGCGCAAGGCCAGGCTCAGGCGCAGCACCTGGGCGGCTTCATTGAGCTGTGGCGAGAGGTTCAGCACACTGCGTTGGGTGGCGATAAACAGCGGGAAGAACGCGGCCAGGGCGATAAACACCGACTTGGCCAACTCGCCCAGGCCGAACCAGGCGGTGAGCAGCGGCACCCAGGCAAAAATGGCGATCTGACGCAGGGCCGCCAGGGTCGGGCCGAGCACTCGCTCACTGCGGCGTGACAGGCCCAGCCACAGGCCAAGGGCAAAGCCCAGGCCGCCGCCCAGGAGCAACCCGCTCAAGGTGCGTCCCAGGCTTTTGCCCAGGGCGCTGAGCAGGCTGCCATTGAATACGCCGCTGGCGGTGGTGTGCAACACGGTCCAGGGGCTGACGAGGATATTGGGATCGACCCAGTCCAGGGCGGTCGCCGACTGCCACAGCGCCAACAGGCTCAAGGGCAGCAACCACGGTTGCAGGCGTTGCCAGCCTTGGTAGCGTGGGCCACGACGGATCTGCGCGGTAGCGGGATGGGGCCAATGCACCCACTTGCGATCCAGCCAGCCAATGCCGCGATCCATCACCACGCCCAGCACCCCAATGACCACGATGCACACAAACACGATATCGAGCATGAACAACTGCCGCGCCCAGACCATCAGGTAACCAATACCTTCGCTGGAGGCCAGCAGCTCCACCGCCAGCAGTGAGGTCCAGCCGGCGGCCAGGGCCAGGCGTACCCCGGCCATGAACGCGGGCAATGCAGCGGGCAGGATCAGGCGGTGGATCAACAGATGGCTGGGCAAGCGCAGCACGCGTGCAGCCTCACGCAAACCGGGCTGGGCATCGCGCACGCCGACCAGGGTGTGCAGGGTCACGGGCACCACAATGGCCTTGACCAGCACCACCAGCTTGAGGGTTTCGCCAATCCCGAAGAACACCATGAACAGCGGGATCCAGGCCAGGGTCGGGACTTGCGACAGGGCGCTGAAGGTCGGGAACACCAGGCGCTCGGCACGGGCACTGAAGCCCAGCAGCGCGCCCAGCAACGCCCCGGCCCCGACGCCCGCCAACAGCCCCCAGAACAGACGTTGCAGGCTGATCGCCAAGTGGCTCCACAACTCGCCGCCGGCCAGTTCCACGGCACTGCTCCAGACCAGCGAAGGCGCCGGCAGGATCTGCTCGCTCATCCAGTGATTGCGGCTGGCCAGCCACCACAGGGCAAACAGCGTGAGTGGCAGCAGCCATGGCAGCAGGCGTTCACTCAGGTTCGGCCAATGTGCCCGCCCACCCTTGGCAGGGGCGACGAGCGGCAGGCTCAACAGTGAAATTCGGGCCATGGAAGACCTCCGGTGTCGGCGAGTGCGTTATGTGATTTTGATCTTATAAACAAACAATCAAGATTATTTAGGGATAAGAAAAACCATTTAAAGCCTCTGCCCGACACGCATCCAATGCATTTGGAGAATATTTTCCATGCTGTTGATGCATAACCCTCTGGCGCCGGGGCCGCAGTGCGCATAGATCAAAAAGCTATTAAATTGTGAATTTATAGTATTTAAAGTTTTGACCGCGTTGTGCGTACTTTCTGCTCCCCAGGCCACCGTCGCCCACAGGAGCACACTCTATGAAATTGCCCTTCAAACGCTTGATCACCCTGGTCGCAGGCACAGCGCTCGCTGGGCTGGTACACGCCGCCGACCTCAAGGAAATCCGTATTGCCGTGCCCGACCTGAGTGCCGGCACCCAGAACAGCGGTGGTGGCCTGACGGATGTCCTGAGGAGCCAGCAGATCTTTGAAAAAGCCTTCGCCGATCAGGGCATCAAGATCCAGTGGAATTACTTCAAGGGCGCCGGCCCCGTGATCAATGAAGCCTTCGCCAACGGCCAGGTAGACCTGGCTTACCTGGGCGATCTGGCAGCGATCATCGGCCGTTCCAATGGCCTCGATACCCGTCTGCTGAGCGCCACCGCTCGCGGGGTTAAACAATACCTGGGCGTGGTACCGGGCTCCGGGATCACAACCTTGCAGGACCTGAAGGGCAAGCGCGTGGCGGTGTTTCGCGGCACGGCCACCCAACTGTCCCTCGACGGCGCCCTGGCCAGCCAGGGTTTGAGTGAAAAGGACCTGAAAATTATCAACCTGGACTTCAACGCGGCCGTGGCCGCCCTGGCCGCCAAGCAGATCGATGCGACCTGGGGCGGGTCGAACCTGAGTTCACTACAGGCCAAGGGCCTGGCCGAAATCCCCCTGACCACCAAGGACCTGGGCGGCGCGGGCAGCGTGCAGGCGGTGTTGGTGGGCAGTGGCAAATTTGTCGACGCCCATCCCGAGGTGGTGGCCAAGCTGCTCAAGGCCCAGCAGCAGGCGGTACAGTGGTTGACCGATGACAACAACAAGCAGGCGTATATCGAGTTGGTGTCTGGGCTGGCGAGTTATCCGCCGGTGATTTTGACCAATGATTTGAAGGATCAGAAACTTAGCGAGATTTTCCCGTCGACCCTGGATCCTGTGTTCCTGGGCAAGCTGCAGGATGCGGTGGATCTGGCGTCGAAGGAGCGGCTGATTCGCAAGCCGTTCCAGGTCAGTGATTGGGTGGTGCCGGGGTTGGCGGCGGCTGGGATCTGAAATCTACAGTGCATGAACTGGCCTCATCGCAGGCAAGCCCGCGATGGCGCCTGCTAGACCGCCACATCCACCTCCTGCCGATCCACCGCCACCAACGTCTCGATCATCGCCTTGGCCGCCGGCGACAAACGCGAACCGGTGCGGCTGACTATCCCGCACCGCGCACTCATGGTCTCCATGTTCTGTGGCAGGTTGCGCCAGTGCAGCAGCACCAGTGCGCCCCGGGCGATGTCCTCGGCAAAGGCCTCCTCGGTGCCCACGCCAATGGCGTTGGACTGCAACACGATCTTCACCAGCGCTGGAAAGTGCTCGGTCTGGATGCTCGGTGAGAAATCCATGCGCCCGCTCAGGTTCGCCAGCAGTTTGCGAATGCCCTGGGAGATCAGCGGCGACGCCAGCGGGTAATCGAACATGTCGTTGGTCGAGAGGCTGTCCTTGGCCAGCAGCGGATGCCCCGGCCTGCAGAAGAATACCCCGCGCTTGGCCGTCAGCGCCTGGGTCTGGAAATTCGGATCGGCTTCGAACTGGCGGATGTCGGCGATAAAGAATTCGATCTCTTCCCGGCTCAAGCTGCGGCTCAGCGTTTCCCAGTTATCCACCTGGAAGCGCGTACGGATTTTCGGGTGTGCGTTGACGAATCTCGCCACGGCATCCGGTACCAGTTTCACGGCTGGCGCCGGGCCGCAACCGAAGCGCAGCTCGCCTGCATCGAGCTTGGTCATGCGCGTGACTTCACTGCTCAACAGGGCGGCGCCATGCACCAGGCTCAAGGCATGTTGCAGCACCACCTGGCCTTCCGGGGTGGGGCGCAGATCCTTGTGGCCACGGTCCACCAGCACGCAGCCGAACTCCTGTTCCAGGCCCTGGATGCTGCGGCTGAACGCCGGTTGCGTGATGCCCATGGCGTCGGCCGCGCGGACAAAACTGCGGTGTTCGTTAAGGGCGATGAAGTAGCGCAGTTGGCGAAGATCCATATGCTTTCCCGGCATTTTAAAAATAGGTCGAAGGCATTTGCGACCAGGGGAGCTGAGGTTTTAAATGCAAGCTCTTATTCCGTCAACGAAGCATGTGTTCATTTGCTAGACCTAAATTGCATATGAATAGAGCGTTGGCGCAGCGTCACCCCACCGTAAGCAGACACATGAGGGTCATCCAATGAGCAATGCCGCACTCGCTGTTCAACCCGTCGCCCTGGCGCTGGATATTCACCCGGTTGCTGGGCGTATCGGCGCCGAGATCCGGGGCATCAGACTGTCCGGCGATCTGGATGCCGCCACGGTCGAAGCCATCCAGCACGCGCTGGTGCAGTACAAGGTGATCTTCTTCCGCCAGCAGACCCACCTCGATGACCAGAGCCAGGAAGCCTTCGCCCACTTGCTCGGCGAGCCGATTGCCCACCCCACGGTGCCGGTGCGCGATGGCACGCGTTTTCTGATGGAACTGGACGGCGGGCGCGGCCAGCGTGCCAACTCCTGGCACACCGACGTGACCTTCGTCGATGCGTACCCCAAGGCCTCGATCCTGCGTTCGGTGCTGGCGCCGGCATCGGGTGGCGACACGGTCTGGGCCAACACCGCCAGCGCCTACAACGACTTGACCGCCGAGGTGCGTGCCCTGGCCGACACCCTGTGGGCGGTGCACAGCAACGAATACGACTACGCCGCGCGCAAGCCGGATGTGGCGCCGGAAAAGCTTGAGGAGTACCGCAAGATCTTCACCTCGACGGTATACGAGACCGAGCACCCGGTGGTGCGCGTGCATCCGGTCAGCGGCGAAAAAACCTTGCTGCTGGGGCACTTTGTCAAACGCCTGAAGGGCTATTCGCAGGCCGATTCCGCGCACCTGTTCAACCTGCTGCAAAGCCACGTCACCCGCCTGGAAAACACCGTGCGCTGGCGCTGGAACACCGGTGACGTGGCGATCTGGGACAACCGCGCCACCCAGCATTACGCAGTGGATGACTACGGCACCCAGGAACGCATCGTGCGCCGCGTGACCCTCAAGGGCGATGTGCCGGTGAGCGTGCAGGGGCAGCGCAGCCAGACCACCAAAGGCCTGTAGCCCACCGCAGATCAAATGTGGGAGCGGGCTTGCTCGCTCCCACACAAGCCCGCGTCCCACAGGGGATTTGGGTGTTTACCAGACGCCGATCTGCACCACCTTCTCTGCCTCTGGCTCTCCATAGCGAAACTGTTGACCACGCAGATCAATCTCGGTGTGGCTGATGGTGGTGCGCCGCTTCAAACCCCGCAGCCATTCGAACAGATAGCCCTGATGCATTTCGCGTACCTGGGTATACGCCGGGTCTGCGCCCAAGTCGTGCAATTCCTGCGGGTCGTTTTCCAGGTCGAACAGCTGGGCGCGAAAGCCGTCATACGCCAGGTATTTCCAGCGTTCGCTGCGCACCATGGTCATGCGGCAACGGTCGATGGGTTGCGCCAGGCGCTCGCGGGCCGGGGCCTGGAACGCATAGTCGTATTCAGCGATGGCGTAGCGGCGCCAATCCGTTTCTACGCCATGCAGCAGGGGGATCAATGAACGGCCTTCCAGACGATGCTCGGCGCTCGGCAAGCCCAGGGCCTCAAGGAAGGTCGGCAGGGCGTCGATGGTTTCCACCAGGCGCCTATCCGCCGTGCCCCGGCTGATATCGGCCGCAGCGCGTGGGTCGCGCACGATCAGCGGAATGCCCACTGCCGGCTCCAGCAGAAACTCTTTTTCGCCCAAGTGGTGATCGCCGAGGAAGTCGCCATGGTCGCTGGTAAACACAATCAGCGTGTCATCCCAGCGGCCATTGCTTTGCAGCACATCGAACAGGCGGCCGAGCTGGTCATCGACCTGCTTGATCAGGCCCATATAGGTGGGAATCACCCGCAGCCGCACTTCGTCGCGGGAGAAATTCACGCTCTCCTGGTGTTGGCGAAACGCCTGGTACACCGGGTGATCGCTGGCCTGCCCGGGCTTGGCGCGAATCGGTGCCTGCACCTGATCGACGCCATACAGCGCGTGATACGGCGCGGGCGCGATATAGGGCCAGTGCGGCTTGATGTAGGACAGGTGCAGGCACCAGGGTTGCTCGCCTTGCTCGTGGATAAAGTCGATGGCGCGGTCGGTGGTGTAGACCGTTTCCGAATGCGCCTCGGCTACTCGTGCCGGCAAGTGGGCGTTGCGCATGTGCCAGCCGCTCAGGACTTCCCCGGCTTCGCCGGCTGCGGCGTTGGCCCACTCATGCCAGGGGTTGCTCCCGGCATATCCTTGCTCGCGCAGGTAATGGGTGTAGGACGCGGACTCGCGTTTGTCTGCGAACAGCGGGCTGTCTGGGAAGATCCCGTCATGGCGCAAATACGCCTCGAAACCGACCTCATTGAGGGGCTGCGCTTGTGCGCTGTCGGGGTCGATATCCAGGCGTTGCAAGGCGTCGAGATTGGGCGTGGCGTGGGTCTTGCCCACCAGCGCGGTACGGATGCCATGGGGGCGCAGGTAGTCGCCAATCGTCAGCTCTTCGAGTGGCAACGGCACCGCGTTCCACGCTACCTGATGGCTGCTGACGTAGCGCCCGGTATAGGCCGACATCCGCGACGGCCCGCAAATCGTGCCCTGGGTGTAGGCGCGGCTGAAACGCACGCCAGAAGCGGCCAAGCGGTCGATATTGGGCGTGTGCAGGTGGGCGTGGCCGTAGCAGGAGAGGTAATCGCGACGCAGTTGGTCGCACATGATGTAGAGCACATTGCGTACGTGGGGCATGAGGGTCACCGGATGAGGGGCAGGTGAGGGTTTTCGCTGGTTGCAGGGGGTTGAGGCAAGTGCATTTGGGGAATGGGGTTTATGCAGTGGGTGCATGGCTTGCCTGCGATAGCGGTGGCTCAGACCGCAAAGTTCTCCAGCGAGCACACCTCGTCATCCTGCTCATCCACCTGCTTGATCTGCTCGATCATTGCCTCGGCCAACGGTGACAATCGATACCCGGCGCGGCTGACGATGCCATAGCGGGTGTAGCGCTCCTCCAGGTCCTCGGCCAACCCCTCGATCGTCAACCGCACAAGCTCGCCCCGGGTCAGGTGCAGCGCATCGCTGTTGGCGCTGACGATGCCGATGGCGTCGGAACGCAGCACCACGCCCAGCAGGCTGTAGCCGTTCTCGCACTCGACATTGGGCGTGTAGTCGGGGCGGCCGCTGAGGTCGACGATGACCTTGCGCAGGTTCGGCGGGCGGATGGTCACGGCCAGGGGATAACTCATCAGCTCGGCAGCGCTGACAGTTTCCTGCTGGGCCAACGGGTGGCCGCTGCGGCAGCAGAAGTGCCACTTTCGCGGGCGCAGGCGGTAGGTCTGGTAGTCCGGGTTGGCTTCGAAGTGGCGGGTGTCGGCGACGAAAAACTCGAACTCTTCACTGAGCAGGCGCTTGCCCAGGCTTTGCCAGTCGTCCACCTGGAACTGCACCCGTGCCTTGGGGTAGCGCCCGATAAAACTGCCGATGGCCCGTGGCACCAACCCGGAGGCCGGTGCGGGGCCGCAACCAAAGCGCAGCTCGCCGGCTTCCAGGCCATTGAACTGGCTGATCTCGTTGGCCAACTGCTGGGCACCGCTGACCAGCCGCCGCGCATGTTCAAGCAGCACCTGGCCTTGTTTGGTCGGGGCCAGGTCCTTGCGCCCGCGATCCACCAACTGGCACCCGGCGCTGTGTTCCAGGGCCTGGATGCTGCGGCTGAAGGCCGATTGCGACAGGTTCACCGTGGCCGCGGCGGCGACAAAGCTGCGTTGTTCGGCGAGGGCGATGAAGTGGCGGAGTTGGCGCAGATCGATATGCATTTTTCACATTAAAAATATCGGGGAAATGCATTGGCTATGCATTAGGTCGACTCCTTATAAAGGCTATCTCTTATGCAGTAAAAGCTTGTAAAAACATAAATAAATAACTTTAAAGAATATGTGATTGTGCATATTCCTCGATTCCGGAGCCGCTCATGAGTGTGTCGAAGCCTGCTGTACCGTCCTCTGCCTGGCGGCTCAAGCGCCTACCCCTGGCGTTATTGCTGGCGGGCAGTGCCAGTTGGTCACCGAGCCAGGCGGCTGAAGAGCCAGCACCCGCGAGCAAGGGCGAGAGCGCCAGCGGGCAATTGGAAACGGTCACCGTGACTGCACGCCGACGCACCGAAAGCGCCCAGGACGTGCCCACGCCCATGAGTGTGGTGGGTGGGCAGGCCCTGGAGAGTCAGCGAATTTATCGGATCCAGGATCTGCAACAGCTGGTGCCCAGCGTCAACGTCGCCTACATGCATGCGCGTCAATCCAGCGTGTCGATTCGCGGGCTGGGCAATAACCCGGCCAGTGACGGCCTGGAGGGCAGCGTCGGCCTGTACATCGACAACGTGTACCTCGGGCGCCCGGGCATGGCGGTGTTTGACCTGATGGACATCGAGCAGCTTGAGGTGTTGCGCGGCCCGCAAGGTACGTTGTTCGGCAAGAACACCACGGCCGGGGTCATCAATATCAGCACCCGCGCGCCAAGTTTTACCCCGGAGCGCAGCATCGAAACCTCAGTGGGCGAGGACGGTTACTTCCAGACCAAGGGCACGATTTCCGGGCCGCTCAACGATGAACTGGCCGGGCGTTTTTCCGCCTATCGCACGCGCAGCGATGGCGATATCAAGAACGAATACAACGGTCACGATCTCAATGGTGGTTCACGCCAGGGCTTTCGCGGGCAGTTGCTGTACAAGCCCAACGAGGCATTCAACCTGCGCTGGATCGGCGACTACAACGAAGAAGCTTCCAGCGCCGGCACCCGTGTGTTGTACAGCACCGGGCCGACCATCAATGGCGTCAACCAATATGAGTCCAGGGCGCGGGCGGCCGGGGCGACCCTGGTCAACGGTTCCCACCGCAAGGTCAACCTGGACAACGACCAGCGTGTCACGGTGTTCCAGGGCGGGACGTCCCTTGAGGCCAATTGGACCCTGCCCAGCGACTTCACCCTGACGTCGGTCAGTGCCTATCGCTGGTGGAATTTCACCCCGCGCAACGACGACGGCCTCAACGTGCCGGCGTCCTATAACGCTGGCGTGTCGGTGGAAGATAAGCAGTGGTCCCAGGAGTTCCGGCTGGCGTCACCGACCGGTGGCTTCTTCGATTACGTGCTCGGGGCCTACTACTTCGGCTCTGACTTGGACAATAAATCCTTCGCCTATTACGGGCCCCAGGCTGATATCTGGAACGGCACGCCGACAGGGGCCTTGAGCAATGTCACCAGCATTGGCAATGGGCATATCCGCACCGACAGTTTTGCCTTGTTCGCCCAAGGGACCTGGCACCTGACCGAACGCCTGGATTTCACTGCTGGCCTGCGCGGTACCTATGAAGAAAAAAGCGCCTGGGTCAGCCGCAATGCGCCAGAGGGTGGTGCAACGGTAGCCGGCGCGGCGGCTACCGCACGCCGTGGTCGTGCCGGTGCCTACGATTCCGGTGATCTCAGCCAGTACAGCACCAGCCCCTCCGGTTTACTGAACCTCAGCTACCGTTTCAGCGATGACCTGCTGGGCTATGCGACCTTGTCCCATGGCGAGAAGTCCGGCGGGGTCAACCTGGTGGTGGGCTCTGCACCGACCGCTGGTGCGGACTCACTGTTGATTGGTACCGAGCGTGCCAACAACGCCGAACTGGGTTTTAAAAGCACGCTGTGGGACCGCCGCCTGCAACTCAATGCCAACCTGTTCTGGACCCAGGTCAACGGATATCAGACCAACGCCTACGATGCCGGCAACCGCGTGCAGTACCTGACCAACGCCGGTTCCGTACGCTCCCGTGGGGTCGAGTTGGAAAGCACCCTGGTGCCGATCCGGGGGCTGACGCTGAATATCAATGGCTCGTTCAACGACGTGCGTTACCTGTCGTACAAAGATGCGCCATGCCCACCGGAAGTCAGCCTGCGCCCAGGCGCACCGGCCTCCTGCGACCTCAGCGGGCATCAAGTGGTAGGCGCCTCGAAGTGGATTGCCAACGCCAACGGTGAGTACAAGTGGAACCTGGACAACGGCTTCGAACCCTATGTCACCGCCAGCTATGCCTATCGCTCGAAGGCGGTGGGCACGGTCGAGGATTCGGACTATGGGCAGATTCCCGGTTATGGGCTGGTCAACCTGTCCACGGGTTTGCGTGGCGACTTCCAGCAGGGCCAGTGGGATGTGTCGTTGTGGCTGAAAAACGCCTTCGACAAAACCTACTACACCACCCTGTGGACAGGCGGCAACGGTGGCTATGAAGGGCTGCTGGGCACCCCGCGCACCCTGGGCGTGACCGGGCGCTACGACTTCTAGCCACCGATCACCTGTAGGAGCGAGCTTGCTCGCGAAGAACGCCCAGACAACACGGTTAACCTGATTCTGCGCGTTATCGTTAACGTTTTTCGCGAGCAAGCTCGCTCCTACAAAAATCAGCAAGCCGCTTTCTAGGTGGGGACTGCGGCGGTGCGGTAGGTGGCCGGGCTGAACACCCGGGTGACCACCAGCATCGCAATCACCGTCACGGTCAGCACCACCCAGGCGCTGACAAAACTGCCGGTGAGTTCGCGCAGCCAGCCGGTCATCCATGGCGACACGGCATTGATCAAGAAGCCCACGCCTTGTACGAATGCCGCCAGTTGCCCGGCTTCGCGCGGGTCGCGGCGATGGTCCAGGGTCAGCAGCAGGCTCAGGGCAAAGCACGCCCCCAGGCCGAAGCCGATCAGCGCCACCCACAGGTGTGGGTATTGCAGCGGCGCCAACAGCAGGCCGAGGTAACCCACGGTCTGAGCCAGCAAGCTGATGGTCAGCAAGGGCCGGCGATCGATGCCGCGTTGCGCCAGCGCCGGCATCAACAGCGCGGCAATCACCTGGAAAATCGTCATGAACGCCAGCAGCGAGCCGCTGGGCAGCACGCCCCAACCCAGTTGCTGGTAGTACGCCGGCAGCCACGCCACCATGCTCATATACCCGCAGTTCACCAGGCCGAAATACAGCGCCAGTAACCAGGCGCGGCGATTGCGCAGGCCTTGGAGCGGCGCCGTCACCTGTAGGTTTTTCGCCGCGCCTAACGGCAGCCATGCCCACAGCAACAAAGCGCCGAGCGCCGGCAGCAGCCAGATGCCCAGGCCGGCCTGCCAGTGCTGGAAATGGCTGGCGACCAGCGGGCTGAGCAGCGCCGCCAAACCACCGCCACCCATCAACGAGGCCGAATACACCCCCATCGCCAGCGGCACCCGCTGGTGAAACTGACGCTTGATCATCGCCGGCACCAGCGCCTGGATCAGCGCCACGCCAGCCCCGCCCAGCAGCGCCGTGGCCAGCAATGCGGGCGCCTGTGCCAGCAGCCAGCGTGCCAGGCACGCCAGCAGAATCATCATCAAACCCAGGGCGATCCCGCGTCGTTCGCCCAACTGCGCTTCGACCCGGATGCCCACCAGCGCCACCAACCCCATGCACACCACCGGCAGGCTGGTGAGCAAGGCACTGCTCTGGAAACTCAGGCCGGTAGCCAGGCGGATTTCCCCGAGCAATGGGCTGATCGAGCTGAGAATCGGCCGCAGGTTCAGGCCCAGCACCACCAGCAGGCCCCAGCCGGCGAGGGATTTATTGAGCGTCATGCAAAGCCTTCCAGTGCGCATAAAGCGTTTGCATTGCCGCTTGTGGCAGGTGCTGTACGGGCAGTTTCTGCGCGGCCAGCGGTAGCGCCACTTGCTGGTAAATCGCCGCAGTCGACAGACCGAAAGGCGCCGCCATTTCATTGCTCGCGGCAAACACCACGCGGGACACACCACACAAGTACATTGCCCCCAGGCACATCGGGCACGGCTGGCCGCTGGCGTAGATCACGCACCCCTCAAGGTTGGTGCCGAGGGTTTGGCTGGCCGTACGAATGGCGAGCATCTCGGCGTGGGCGGTAGGGTCCTGGCTGAGGTGAATCTCGTTGACCGCTTCCGCCCGCACTTCACCCTCCTTGACCAGGACTGCGCCAAACGGCCGTCCGCCGCGGGCCACGTTGCCCTGCGCCAGGGCGACGGCACGTTGCAGCCAGGTTTGATCGTGCTGTGGGCTCATTGGGCACCTGCTTCTTTCAGAAGTTTGGCGATGGCAACCTGGCCACGTTTTTGCGCCTGTTGCAGCGGGCTGACGCCGTTGCGATCAGGCAGGTTCACGTCGGCGCCCGCGGCGATCAACAGGGCGACGATCTGCTGGTGCGGCGGCCCGCCGTCCGAAAGCACGATGGCCTCCATCAGGCCGGTCCAGCCCAGGCGGTTGACATGGTTGACGTCGACGCCGGCATCGATCAACAGGCGCACAGTCTGCACGTGCCCACGTTCACATGCTGGAATAAGGGCGGTGCCGCCGTAGCGATTGGTGCTCTTGAGGTCGGCGCCATGGGCCAGGGTCATGGCCAGGATTTCAGTGTGGCCGCTGGCACCGGCCAGCAGGTAAGGGCTGTCTTGCATCAGGTTCTTGCGGTTCACGTCGGCCCCGGCCTCGATCAGGACGCGGGCGATATCGACGCGATTGGCCTCGGTGGCCAGTAACAATGGAGTGCTGCCGTCGATGGCGCGGGCATCCCGATCGGCGCCCTTGGCCAGCAGTTGCTCGACCTGGGGCAACTGCCCGGCGCGTACGGCATCGAGCAGGCTTTTTTCGGCAGCCATAGTGCTACTTGCCACTATCAAACCCAGCGTCAGAACGGCCGTTTTGAAAGGAATACGCCATGCCATGAGAACCTCGTTTCAGTGCAATGAGCAGGAAGTATGGCCACCGGCTGGGGTATTCTGAAATTAAATATAACCATGCCAACCAGTGGCTAATGCGATGGTGATGCCCATGTTCGATCCCGTGCTGTTGCGCAGTTTTATCGCCGTCGTCGATTGCGCGAACTTCACTCGTGCGGCCGAGCGGTTGCACCTGACTCAATCCACGGTCAGCCAGCAGATCCGCCGTCTGGAAGACAGCACCGGATGCCAGTTGCTTGACCGCGACCAGCGCCGGGTGGTGGCGACGGTCGAGGGTGAGCGCTTGCTGGCCTATGCGCGGCGCATCCTGGCGCTCAATGAAGAAGCCGCCGACGTGCTGATCAACCAGCAGAGCGATGGCGTGCTGCGCCTGGGCGTGCCTGAAGACTTCGCCGCCGAGCGCTTGATGCCGTTGCTTTCGGCGTTTGTCGTGGCCTATCCACGGGTGCGCCTGGAGGTCACCAGCGGCCTGGGGCCGGCGCTGCTGCGCCAGTATCGCGGCGGTGAGTTCGATGTGTTGCTGGTCAAGCAGATGGGCGACAGCGACGACTGCCTGGCCGCCTGGCCGGAGCCATTGTGCTGGGTCGACAGCCGCCGCATGCCAGCCCTGGGCCGCGACCCATTGCCGTTGGTGGCGTTCCCGGTGGGCGGCCTGTACCGCAATGAAATGCTCCAGCACCTGGAGGTGGGTGGCTGGCGTTGGCGCATTGGCTATTCCAGTGCGAGCCTGGCCAGTGTGTGTTCGGCGGTGGCGGCGGGGTTGGGCATCAGCCTGTTGCCGGAGCGGGTGGTGCAGGCCGGGCATGTGGTGCTCGGCGCCGACAGCGGTTTACCCGCAGTACAGGGCGTGCGGCTGGCGCTGTATGGGCGCAATGGGATGGGGGCGGCGGGGCAGAGCCTGCAGCGTCAATTGTGGGATTTATGCGAGGCCAACCCGCGCTGAGGCCATGCCCTTGAGGAATATTTTGCATGCCTGCAAAGCATCATGATTTTGCCTCTCGCCGCCAGGCCACGTGGGGCGTGGCTTTAGCGGATCCGATGATTTTTCATATTCCCGTTTGGTCTATGTATAACTTTAAAGATTACTTTAAGAGATAAGCGTCTGCCCCCGATGATTCAGCTCTCGACGGTTGCCCCGCAGGCCCGTCGGTTTTTTCGCTGAAGAAAGCAGGGAGTTAATCAATGGGCAATGTCCAGACCGCCGCCAGTGCACATGAGGCGCAGTGGCGCCAGGCACCGAGTGGTGAGTTGGTCGACCTTGGCCGGCCGCACCGCGCGCCCTTGGGGCAGTTGCGTTTGCAGAAAACCCCCAAGGGGATCTTGAGCCGGCGTGAAGGCATTTTGTTGGGCCTGCTGGCGCTGGCGCTGCATGGCGCGGTGATCTATTGGGTCAGCCAGAAACCGCTGCCGGTGCTGCCGATTGTGCCGCCGGAAATTCCACCGATGACCATCGAGTTTTCCCAGCCGGCGCCGCCGGTGGTGGAGCCGCCACCGCCTGTACCGCCGCCTGCGGTCGTGGAACCACCGCCACCTGTGGTGGATGAGTTGGCGGCCAAGCCGGCGCCACCCAAGCCGATTCCAAAGCCCAAGCCCAAGCCCAAACCGGTGCCCAAGCCCGAACCCAAGCCGGTCGAACAGCCACCTGCGCCGCCTGCGCCGCCTGTGCCTGCACCGCCCGCACCCAAGCCGGCACCCCCTGCGCCCGCGCCGGTAACCCCAGCTTCGGCCAACGCCGCGTACCTGAAGAACCCGGCGCCCGAGTATCCCTCACTGGCCCAGCGCCGTGGTTGGGAAGGCACGGTGTTGCTGCGGGTGCATGTATTGGCCAGCGGCAAGCCCGGTGAAATCCAGGTGCACAAGAGCAGCGGTCGCCAGCAACTCGACGACGCCGCACTGACCGCCGTGAAGCGCTGGAGCTTCGTCCCGGCCAAGCAGGGCGACGTGGCGCAAGACGGCTGGGTCAGCGTGCCCATCGATTTCAAGATTCATTGAGCCTGTGCTCGACACTTTATCGCTTACACCGAGGACCACATCATGACGTTACTGGCATCTCCACTTGAATCCATCGAAAGCGCGGTGATCTGGCTGCTGGTGGTTTTTTCCGTCGCCACCTGGGGCCTGGCCCTGCTCAAGGGCGTGCAGTTCGGCCGCCTCAAGGCTCAGGATCGCAAGTTCCACAAACAGTTCTGGGCGGCGTCGAGCCTGGATTCGGCCGCCGAGCTGAGCGAAACCCACCCCGGCGCTGCCGCTCGTGTGGCCCAGGCCGGTTACGCCGCGATCCAGGTGGGCGATGCACCGCACGCCGCAGACTTGAGCCAGGCGATCAACCATCAGGACCGCCTGGAACGTGCCCTGCGCCAGCAGATCGTGCGTGAACGGCGCTCCCTGGAAACCGGCCTGGCGGTGGTCGCGAGCATCGGCAGTACTTCGCCGTTTATTGGTCTGTTCGGCACGGTGTGGGGGATCATGGAAGCGTTGAAAGGCATCAGCGCCGCCGGCTCCGCCAGCCTCGAAACCGTGGCCGGTCCGATTGGCGCGGCGTTGGTCGCGACTGGTGTGGGGATCGCCGTCGCCGTGCCGGCAGTGCTGGTCTACAACTACTTCCTGCGTCGCCTGAAGCTGACCGCTGCCGACCTGGATGACTTCGCCCATGACTTCTACAGCCTGGCGCAGAAAAATGCGTTCCGCGTGCTGGTCCACCCGGCGCTGCACAAAAACACCGCCCAGGGCAGCGCGCAAAAAGTGAAGGAGGCGTCCTGATATGGCCTTCTCCACCCAAGACAGCGACGAGGTACTGAGTGAGATCAACGTCACGCCCCTGGTGGATGTGATGCTGGTACTGCTGGTGGTGTTTATCGTCACCGCCCCACTGCTGACCAATGCGATCCCGATCAACCTGCCCAAGACCGAAGCCGTGGCCCCGGTGGAGCAGAAAGATCCGCTGGTGGTGAGCATCGACGGCGCCGGCAAAGTGTTTATCAACAAGGATGAAATCCAGCCGGACCTGCTGGAATTCAACCTGCAGGCCGCCAAGGCGAAGGACCCGCAGGTGCGGGTACAGCTGCAGGCTGACGATGGTGTGAATTATGGCGAAGTGGCTCGGGCCATGGCGTCGATTGAGCGAGCGGGGATTACCAAGCTGTCGGTGATTACTGCGCGTTAGTGTCAAAAGCCTCGACAATTTTTTGGCCGTCTCCTTGGCAGGGTGCGGCCTTTTTTTTGCCTGGGATTTAAGTTACGGCACAAAAAATTATGGGAGTGAGCTCATGTGGGAGCGGGCTTGCTCGCGAAGACGTCGGCCCAGCAAGCATTGATGTTGCCTGACCCACTGCTTTCGCGAGCAAGCCCGCCCCCACATTATTTGATCGATGTGGCTGTGTTTTTGGTTATTAATAAATAGCTTCTTATTCCTTAACGAATATATGCCCCATCCCTATACTGGTCAGCAACGTTAAACGCTGCAGGAGGGCACACCCATGCACAGCGAGTTGATCCGTTACCTGATCGTGCCGGGCTGGCAAGGATCGCCAGAAGATCATTGGCAAACCCATTGGCAGAACAGCCTGCCCAACAGCGCTCGCGTGGAGCAGGCCGACTGGCTGACCCCACGCCGCGAAGATTGGGTGGCGGCCTTGGCCGAAGCCATTGCGGCCGACAGCACTCCGGTGATCCTTATCGCCCATAGCCTGGGTTGCATCACCGTGGCGCACTGGGCGGCCAGCGCGCCGTTGCAGTTCCTGCGCCAGGTGCGCGGTGCCTTGCTGGTGGCCCCGGCGGATGTCGAGCGCCCCGCATGTGCGCCGGCATTGCGCAACTTTGCACCGATTCCCCGTGACCTGTTGCCGTTTCCCAGCCAGGTCGTCAGCTCCGACAACGACAGTGCAGTCAGCGCCCCTCGGGCCCTGGAACTGGCGCGTAACTGGGGGGCGGAAGCCGGGATTCTCGCAGGCGCCGGGCATATCAACGTGAAGTCCGGCCACCAGCGCTGGGAGCAGGGTTTCGCCTACCTCTATCGTCTGCAAAACCGTCTGGAGCATCACTCCCGGCGCCGCGCCTAATATCTTTTCAACGCCCCGTCCCTATGAGTGGAATTGGGGCGGGAGCCTGCCATGAGCCTGCATGAAACCTTTGGCCAGCCATTGCTGACCTTCCCCGACGCTGAAAAAAGCCCCCTGAGCATTCGCGCCAAGGCGCTGGTGTTTGTCGACCCCCGATCAAGGCAACTGCGCGAAGACCTCGAAAGCCTGGCCCCGCGTGCCTTGCCGGTGTTGATTCGTGGCGAAACCGGTAGCGGCAAGGAATTGCTGGCGCGCCATATCCATCGCGGCAGTGACCGCAGCGGCCTGTTTGTTTCGGTCAACTGCGGCGCGATCAGCCCTACCTACGCCGATGCCGAATTGTTTGGCTATGCCGCCGGCAGCCACAACGGCGCCGCCAGCAGCCGGGCTGGCTGGTTCGGCTCGGCCAACGGCGGCACCTTGTACCTCGATGAGATCGGCGACTTGCCGTTGCCGATCCAGATCAAGCTGCTCGCCGCCCTGGAAAACCACGAAGTCACCCGCGTCGGCGCCCATCAACCGAGCCCGGTGGATGTGCGTCTGGTTGCCGCCACCAGCATCGACCTGGCCCAGGCCGTGGCGGTCGGAAAATTCCATGAGCGCCTGTTCCATTACCTCAGCGAAGGCCAACTGGAACTGCCGGCGCTGCGCGAGCGGGTGGGTGACATCCTGTCGTTGGCCGAGTACTTCCTGGGCATCTACAGCCAGCGCCTGGACTTGCCGGTGCCGTTGATCAGCGAGGCCGCGCAGCAGGTGCTGGAGCAGCACAGCTGGCCGGGCAATACCCGGGAACTGGAGAACGTGATCCACTTTGCGCTGCTGGTCAGCAGTGGCGATGAGATCTTGCCGGAGCATTTGAACCTGCCGGTGGCCTCGGTGGTACAGATTGAGCAGCAGGTGCGCCAGATCCTGAGCAGCGGCAGCGAAGTCGAGCGCATAGCGTTGACGCGTCTGTTTCAAGGCTTAGGCTCTGTATGAACAAAATGGAATATCAACGTGAATAAAAGGTATTGTTCGGGAATAAAAAATATCGGTATTGTCACTTTCACGCCGCGATAGCACATCGCTGGCACTCCCCTATAAGAAGTGGCCGTCACCGACGTCCCGGATTTTCGATTAAGGACACTGCATGAAAAAGGTTCTGTTGTTCACCGCACTGGCGGCTGCCCTGACTGCCGGTATCGCTCAAGCCAACGAAAAACTGGTGATCGCGGCCACGCCGGTGCCGCACGCCGAGATCCTTGAGCTGATCAAGCCGACCCTGGCCAAAGAAGGCGTGGACCTGGAAATCAAGGTCTTCACCGACTACGTGCAGCCGAACGTGCAAGTGGCCGAGAAGCGCCTGGACGCCAACTACTTCCAGACCCTGCCGTACCTGCAGAACTTCAACAAGGGTAAAGGCACCAACCTGGTCACCGTGGTTGGCGTGCACGTTGAACCGTTCGGCGGCTACTCGAAAAAGATCAAGAAAATCGAAGACCTGAAAGATGGTGCCACTGTTGCCATTCCCAACGAAGGCTCCAATAGCGGTCGTGCCCTGTTGCTGCTGCAGAAGGCCGGTGTGATCACCCTCAAAGACCCGACCAATGCCCTGTCCACGCCAAAAGACATCGCCAGCAACCCGAAGAACCTGAAGTTCAAGGAGCTGGAGTCGGCCCTGCTGCCGCGTGTCCTGGACCAGGTTGACCTGGACATGATCAACACCAACTACGCCCTGGAAGCCGGCCTGAACCCGGCCAAGGATGCGCTGATCATTGAATCGTCCGATTCGCCGTACGTGAACTTCCTGGTAGCCCGTCCAGACAACAAGGACAGTGCCGCCATCCAGAAACTGTCCAAGGCCCTGACCAGCCCTGAAGTCAAAGCCTTCATCGAGCAGAAGTACAAAGGCGCGGTGGTGCCGGCGTTCTGATTGAGCAAACCCCCTTCAAGGTTTGAACGCCGACGGCTGATATAGCGTTGGCGTTTTTTATTGGGCAATGATGGTCAAAATTGTGGGAGCTGGGCTTGCCCGCGATGCAGGCACCTCGGTGTGTCAGTGACACAGAGGTGATGCTATCGCGGGCAAGCCCGGCTCCCACACAAGCCCGCTCCCACATGGGTGGGTGTTATGCCTGTTAATCCCGGCTGTTGATCGCCCGGCGCAACGCCACCAACCACTTCACCAATTCCTGCGGATCAATCGGTTTCGCCTCGCTCATCTGTCATTCCCTCGCTGGTTAAATGGCCCTCAGTCTGGCCATGCGCTGTCCATCCCTGTCGTTCAGCGCTGAAAAATAGACCCTTCCTACACGCCCCAGAACCATAGCTGTCATCTGCCAACCCGGCGAACCCACAGGTTAGTTTTTTGGGTGATATCAATATGCTATTTCGGTATTTAAATTTTATTTTTTATACCTTTAAAGTCAGCACTTCGCGACGTTACCCACGTCGAACGCGGACTGCGTTTACGCCGCATTACCCCTGCGGCGCCCAGGACTAGAAATGACCTTCGATTACGCCTTTATCCTCAGCACCCTGCCGGCGTTTCTCAAGGCCGTGGGGGTGACCTTGCAAGTGGGTTTGATCGCCATTGCCACCTCGCTGCTGGTGGCGCTGATCAACTCGGCCTTGCTGGTGTTTCGCACCCCGTACCTGTCGCGCCTGGTGGCGCTGTACGTGGAGTTGGCGCGTAACACGCCGCTGCTGATCCAGCTGTTCTTCGTGTACTTCGCCCTGCCGGCCCTGGGCTTCAATATCTCCGGGTTCTGGGCGGCGATCATCACCATGACCTTCCTCGGCGGTGCCTACCTCACTGAAGTGCTGCGTGCCGGGGTGGAAGCGGTGCCGCTGGCGCAGATCGAGTCGGGCAAGTCCATCGGTCTGTCCGACTGGCAACTGCTGCGCCATGTGATCCTGCCCCAGGCCGGGATCCTCAGCCTGCCGGCGCTGTTTGCCAATTTCATTTTCCTGCTCAAGGAGACCACGGTGGTCTCGGCAGTGGCAGTGCCGGAGATTCTCTACACCACCAAAAGCTACATCGCCCTCTACTACAAGACTTACGAAATGCTCGCCGTGCTCACGCTGATTTGCGTGCTGTTGTTCTTGCCGCTGTCGCTGTTGCTCAGCCGCCTGGAAAGGAGGCTCCAGCATGGCCAGTTCGGGTCTTGAGTTGTTGTGGGTGTCGTTGCCGCAACTGGGCAAGGGGGCCGCGCAAACCCTGTCGATTTCCTTTTTGAGCATCGCCTTCAGCACGGTTGGCGGGGTGTTGTATGGGGTGCTGTGCACCTTGAATGTGCGCGCGATCAACCTGCTGCTGCGTATTTACCTGGAGTTGTTCCGCGCGATTCCGGTGCTGGTGTGGCTGTATCTGCTGTTCTTTGGCCTGCCGATTTTCACCGGCCTGAGCATCCCCAGTTTCTGGTGCGCGGTGCTGGTGCTGTCGCTGTGGGGCGCCAGTGAAGTGGGTGAAGTGGTGCGCGGCGCCTTGCATTCGCTGCCGCGCGGGCAGCGGGAGGCGGGCCTGTCGATTGGCTTGTCGGCGCCGCAGCTCTACGGCTACGTGCTGTTGCCCCAGGCGCTCAAGCGCATGACGCCGCCGACCATCAACGTCTACACGCGGATCATCAAGACCAGTTCCCTGGCAGTGCTGATCGGCGTGGTGGACGTGATCAAGGTCGGCCAGCAAATCATCGAGCGCACCTATGAGTCGGTGTTGATCTACGGCGCGCTGTTCCTGTTTTTCTTCTTTATCTGCTACCCGTTGTCAGCCGCCTCCAAGGTGCTGGAACGGCGCTGGGCCCAAGCATGAGCGCATTGATCGAGTTCCAGGGTTTCAACAAGTTCTTTGGCGAACAGCAGGTGCTCAACGGCATCGACCTGAGCGTGCAAAGCGGTGAAGTGGTGGTAATCCTCGGCCCCAGCGGCTGCGGTAAAAGCACCTTGCTGCGCTGCCTCAATGGCCTGGAAGTGGCCCACAGCGGCAGCCTGCGGTTTGCCGGCAAAGAGCTGCTGGATAAACACACCGACTGGCGCCAGGTGCGCCAGGATGTGGGCATGGTGTTCCAGAGTTATCACCTGTTTCCCCATATGAGCGTGCTCGACAACATCCTGCTGGGCCCGCTGAAAGTGCAAAAACGCGAACTCCGCGAAGCCCGTGAGCAGGCGGAAAAACTGCTGGAGCGGGTAGGGCTCGCCGACAAGCGCGATGCGTTCCCGCGTCAGTTGTCTGGTGGTCAGCAGCAACGCATCGCCATCGTCCGCTCGTTGTGCATGAACCCTCAGGTCATGCTGTTTGATGAAGTCACCGCCGCCCTTGACCCGGAAATGGTCAAGGAAGTGCTGGAGGTGATCCAGGACCTGGCGCGCGATGGCATGACCCTGCTGATCGTCACCCATGAAATGGCCTTCGCCCGTGCCGTCGCCGACCGCGTGGTGTTTATGGAGGCCGGCCGCATCCTCGAACACAACACCCCCGAGGCATTCTTTACGAACCCGCAGACCGCACGCGCGCAGCAGTTCCTGGAGAAGTTCTCCTTTGTTTCAACACTGCCCAAGAAAATCAAGGAACTGGAGCTGTCATGAAAACTGCCAAGTTGTTACTGCCGCTGCTCGGCCTCGCCTTACTGGCCGGCTGCAACAAAACTGAAGAACCGGCCAAACCCGCCGCTGCCGCGCCGGCGGCGGTGAGCTATATCGACAAGATCAAGGCCCGCGACAAGCTGATCGTCGGCGTGTTCACCGATAAACCGCCGTTTGGCTTTGTCGATGAAGCCGGGCGCTATGTGGGCTTTGATACCGACATCGGCCGCCAGTTTGCCAAGGACCTGCTGGGCGACGAAAACAAGGTCGAGTTCGTGGCCGTGGAGCCGGCCAGCCGCATCCCGTTCCTGCAGAGCGACAAGGTCGACCTGATCCTCGCCAACATGACCGTGACCCCGGAGCGCAAGGAAGCGGTGGAATTCACCAACCCCAACCTGAAAGTCGCGGTCCAGGCCCTGGTGCCTAACGACAGCACGGTGAAAAGCCTCGACGACCTGGCGACCCGCACCACCATCGTCACCACCGGCACCACCGCCGATATCTGGCTGACCAAGAACCACCCGGACTGGAAACTGCTCAAGTTCGAAAAAAACTCCGAGTCGCTGCAAGCGCTGTCGGCCGGGCGTGGCGATGCCTATGCCCAGGACAACCTAGTGCTGTTCAGCTGGGCCAAGCAGAACCCGGGCTACCGCGTGCTGGAAGAAAAACTGGGCGATGAAGCGCCGATTGCGCCGGCGGTGAAGAAGGGCAATATCGAACTGCGCGACTGGGTGAATGCCGAGTTGGCGAAGTTGGGTGAAGAGAAGTTCTTGCTCAAGCTGTATGACCAGTACGTGCGTAAAGAACTGAGCGATGACACCAAGCCTGAGAGTGTGATTGTTGAAGGCGGTAAGTGGCAGGGTTGAATCTGCGCTGAATGATCCACCGCTATCGCAGGCAAGCCCGCTCCCACAGGAGAATGCATTCCAAATGTGGGAGCGGGCTTGCCCGCGATGGCGGCAGTACAGGCGCCGCCTACTGAGGCCAATGCCAAGCCGGCTCATCCAGCACCCGCTGCCCCACAATCTGCGTCTGCCCTAGCACCTTCTCCAACACAATCGAATTGCACCCCTCATCCTGCTGCAACGCTGCGATCAAGCGGCTGGCATGGGACACCACCCACACCTGGCAGTGCTTGGATGCCTGGATAATCAGGCGCGCCAAGGCCGGCAGTAGATCCGGGTGCAGGCTGGTTTCCGGCTCGTTGAGCACCATCATCGTTGGCGGGCGCGGCGTCAGCAGCGCGGCGATCAGCAGCAGGTAGCGCAAGGTGCCGTCCGATAGCTCCGCCGCTGACAGTGGGCGCAGCAAGCCTTCCTGATAGAACTCAATGGCAAAACGTCCGCCGCGCAATGGCTCGATATGCAAACGCGCGCCGGGAAACGCATCGCTCACCGCTTGTTGCAAGGCTTCGGGATCGCCGATTTCGCGGATGGTCTGCAGCGCCGCCGCCAGGTCACGGCCGTCGTGATGCAGGACCGGTGTGTGCGTGCCCAACTGCGGTTGGCGCACGGGTGCATCGGCGTCGCTGCGAAAGTGATCATAAAAGCGCCAGCCGCGAATGCTTTCGCGCAGCATCAGCACCTCCGGCGAGCCGCGCAGGCTGCCGACTTGATCAAACAGGCTGTGGTAGTTGGGCGTGTGCTGGGCCAGTACATCCCAGGCGCGGCCGGCACGGGCACGGACCATCGGCCCGGAGCGCTGCACCAACAGGCTGGCCGGGCGATAGACATGGCCGGCCCAGATGCATTCTTTCTTGATCTCGGGGTCCAGGGAAAAATATGACGCGCTGGGTTCTGGCAAGCCCAGGGAGATCGCGTAGCTGAAATCCTCCCCGGCAAACCCCAGGCGCAGGCGCTTGGCGCCACTGCGTACGCTCAGTTGCACGGCGACTTCGCCATTGAGCATGCGTCGGCTGATATTTTCTGGGCCGGCCCAGAAGGTTGAATCCAGTCCACCTTCGCGGGCCAGGGCATTGATCACACCGCCCTGGGCGGTTTCCGCCAACAGGCGCAAGGCGCGGTACAGGTTGGATTTGCCGCTGCCATTGGGGCCGGTGATCAGGTTCAGCCGATCCAGCGGTACCACCAATTTATTGATCGAGCGGTAATTGGCCACCGCTAAGGTTTTCAGCATCAAGGGCGTTCCCGGCCTGTGTAGACCGCCATCTTACCCTGTAGGAGCCGGCTTGCCGGCGATCAACCGACGCCATGTAATTCACATAGGCGAAGGCGGAACCCTGAACTAAGCTCACAGTCGCATACACACTGGCACGTCGGTATCACGCAAAAGGAGTCTGCATGGGCGGTCCCACTTCAACCGTTATTTGTGGCGTTGCCCTGCTGGCATTGCTGAGCGGCTGTGGCCAGGAAAAACCTGAAGCCAAGGCCCATTCCAGGGTGTTTGTGCAAACCGTGCAGCCCACCGAATTTGCGGCGGCGGTGACCCTCACCGGGGATATCCAGGCGCGGGTGCAGACCGATTTGTCATTTCGCGTCGGTGGCAAGATTATCCAGCGCATGGTCGATGTCGGCGACCGCGTGACGGCCCGGCAAGTGCTGGCCAGGCTCGATCCCAAGGATTTGCAGACCAATGTCGATTCCGCCCAGGCCCAGGTGGTGGCGGAACAGGCGCGGGTCAAACAGACGGCGGCGGCTTTTGTGCGCCAGGAAAAACTCCTGCCCAAGGGTTACACCAGCCGCAGCGAATACGACGCTGCCCAGGCCGCGCTGCGTAGCAGTCAAAGTGCCCTGGCCGCCGCGCAGGCTCAACTGGCCAATGCCCGCGAACAACTGGGCTACACCGCATTGATCGCCGAGGCACCGGGGGTGATTACCGCGCGCCAGGCCGAAGTCGGCCAGGTGGTGCAGGCCACCGTGCCGATTTTCAGCCTGGCCCGTGACGGCGAGCGCGACGCGGTGTTCAACGTCTACGAATCACTGCTGGCGGAGCCACCGCCGGATGCGCCGATCACCGTCAACCTGTTGGATAACCCGAGCATCAAGGCCGTGGGCCGGGTGCGTGAAGTGACCCCGGCCGTTGCGGCCAACAGCGGCACGGTGCAGGTGAAGATCGCCCTGGATGCCTTGCCCAAGGGCATGCAACTGGGCTCGGTGGTCAGCGCCACCGCCAACGGGCAAGCCAAGGCCAGCATCGAACTGCCTTGGGCGGCACTGACCAAGGATCTCAGCGAGCCCGCCGTTTGGTTGGTGGATGGTGACGGCAAGGCGCAACTGCACAAGGTCACTGTCGCGCGCTACCTGACCGGCAAGGTGATCATCAGCGATGGCCTCAAGGGCGGCGAAAAAGTCGTGGTGGCCGGTGGGCAATTGCTGCACCCAGGCATGTTGGTGGAGATCGCCCAGGCGCCGGATCAGGCCCAGGCCAAGGGCGTGCAGCCATGAAGCGCCTGACGCTGGTCCTTGCCGGCAGCCTGTTGCTGAGCGCCTGCTCCAAGGAAGAACCGGCGCCGGAGCCTGTGCGCCCGGTGCTTTGGGTCGAGGTGAAAGCCGAAGACCAGGCCCACCTCGGGCGCTTTGCCGGCAGTATCCAGGCGCGCTATGAAAGCAACCTGGGCTTCCGGGTGCCAGGGCGCATTGCGCGGCGCGCGGTCGATGTGGGCGCCGAAGTCGAAAAAGGCGCCTTGTTGGCAGTGCTCGACCCCACTGACCAGCAGAACCAGTTGCGCGCCGCCCAGGGTGACCTGGCGCGAATCCAGGCGCAATTTATCAATGCCCAGGCCAATGCGCGCCGCCAGCAGGAGTTGTTCAACCGTGGTGTTGGCGCCCAGGCACAACTGGACGTTGCCCAGACCGACCTGAAAACCACCCAGGCCTCCCTCGATCAGGCCAAGGCGTCGGTGGACCAGGCCAGGGATCAGCTCAACTACGCCGAGTTACGCACCGACCACGGCGGCATCGTCACGGCCTGGAATGCCGAAGCCGGCCAAGTGGTGAGTGCCGGCCAACAAGTGGTGACGCTGGCCCGCCCGGATATCAAGGAGGCGGTGATCGACCTGCCCGCCGGCCTCGCCGAACGCCTGCCGGTCGACGTAGTGTTTGTGGTGGCCAGCCAGTTGGACCCCGGCATCAACACCACCGCCACCGTGCGCGAGATCGAGCCCCAGGCGCAAAGCGCAACCCGTACCCGTCGTGCGCGCCTGACCCTGGCCCAGACGCCTGCGGCGTTCCGCTTGGGCACGGCGATCAGCGTGACCCTGAGCTCGGCCATCGCCCCGCGCATCGAACTGCCCGCCAGCGCGGTGCAGGATGTCGAGGGCAAGACCCGCATCTGGGTCATCGATACACAACAACAGAGCGTGCAGCCCCGTGAGGTGACCCTGGTCAGTCGCGATGCCAGCCATGTGGTGCTCAACGGCGGGGTGCAGCCTGGCGAGCGCGTGGTCAGCGCCGGCGTCAACAGCCTCAAGCCCGGACAAAAAGTCAAAACCGACGAGGACAGCCCGCGATGAAAGGGAGCTTCAACTTATCCGACTGGGCACTCAAGCATCAGTCCTTCGTCTGGTACCTGATGTTCGTCGCGCTGCTGATGGGCGTGTTTTCCTACATGAATCTGGGGCGTGAAGAAGATCCGTCCTTCACCATCAAGACCATGGTGATCCAGACCCGCTGGCCGGGCGCGACCCAGGAAGAAACCCTCAAGCAGGTCACCGACCGCATCGAGAAAAAGCTCGAAGAGCTGGACTCTCTGGACTATGTAAAAAGCTACACCCGGCCCGGTGAATCCACGGTCTTCGTGTTCCTCAAGGACACCACCAGCGCCAAGGCGATCCCCGAGATCTGGTACCAGGTGCGCAAGAAAATCGACGACATCCGTGGCACCTTCCCCCAGGGCTTGCAGGGGCCGTCGTTCAACGACGAGTTCGGCGATGTGTTTGGCTCGGTCTACGCCTTTACCGCCGATGGCATGTCGATGCGCCAGTTGCGCGATTACGTCGAGCAGGTACGCGCCGAGATCCGTGCGGTGCCGGGGTTGGGCAAGGTCGAGATGATCGGCCAGCAGGACGAAGTGATTTACCTGAATTTCTCCACACGCAAACTGGCCGCCCTGGGGATTGACCAGCGCCAAGTGGTGCAGAGCCTGCAATCGCAGAACGCGGTGACCCCGGCGGGGGTGATCGAGGCCGGGCCGGAGCGGATTTCGGTGCGCACCTCCGGGCAATTCGCCTCGGAAAAGGATCTGGCCGACGTCAATCTGCGGCTCAATGATCGTTTCTATCGGTTGGCGGATATCGCTGATATCAGCCGGGGTTATGTCGACCCGGCGCGGCCGATGTTCCGTTTCAACGGCCAGCAAGCCATTGGCCTGGCCATCGCCATGCAGAAGGGCGGCAACATCCAGGAATTCGGCAAGGCGCTGCACCAGCGCATGGATGAGCTGACGGCCGATCTGCCGGTGGGCATTGGCGTACACAAGGTGTCGGACCAGGCAGAGGTGGTGGAAGAAGCGGTCGGCGGCTTCACCAGTGCGCTGTTCGAGGCAGTGATCATCGTGCTGGTCGTGAGTTTTATCAGCCTCGGCCTGCGCGCCGGGTTGGTGGTGGCGTGTTCGATCCCGCTGGTGCTGGCGCTGGTATTTGTATTTATGGAGTACAGCGGCATCACCATGCAGCGCGTGTCGCTGGGCGCGTTGATTATCGCCCTGGGCTTGCTGGTGGATGATGCGATGATCACCGTGGAAATGATGATCACGCGCCTGGAAAAAGGCGAAACCCTGGAACAGGCCGCGACCTTTGCCTACACCTCCACTGCGTTCCCGATGCTTACCGGCACCCTGGTGACCGTGGCCGGCTTTGTGCCGATTGGCCTCAACGCCAGCTCGGCCGGCGAATACACCTTTACCCTGTTTGCGGTGATTGCCGTGGCGATGCTGGTGTCGTGGGTGGTGGCCGTGTTGTTTGCGCCGGTGATTGGCGTGCATATCCTCAGCAGCCAGGTCAAACCGCACAATGAAGAGCCGGGGCGCATTGGCCGGGCATTCAATGGCGGCATGCTGTGGGCCATGCGCAATCGCTGGTGGGCGATCGGCCTGACGGTGCTGCTGTTCGTGGCGTCGGTGTTTTCCATGCAGTTTGTGCAGAACCAGTTTTTCCCGTCGTCGGATCGCCCGGAAATCCTCGTTGACCTCAACCTGCCGCAAAACGCCTCGATCAACGAAACCCGCAAGGCCGTGGACCGGCTTGAAGCGATCATCAAGGACGACCCGGATATCGCGCGCTGGAGCACTTACATCGGCCAGGGTGCAATCCGTTTCTACCTGCCCCTGGACCAGCAGCTGGAGAACCCGTATTACGCGCAACTGGTGATTGTCAGCAAGGGCCTGGAAGAGCGCGGTGCGTTGATCGAGCGCCTGCAAAAACGCCTGCGTGATGACTTCGTGGGCGTCGGCAGTTTTGTCCAACCCCTGGAAATGGGCCCGCCGGTTGGGCGCCCGATCCAGTACCGGGTATCGGGCAAGGACATCGACCAGGTGCGCAAACACGCCATCGAACTGGCGACGTTGCTGGACAAAAACACGCACCTGGGCGAGATCATCTACGACTGGAATGAGCCGGGCAAAGTGCTGCGGGTCGATATCGCCCAGGACAAGGCGCGCCAGCTCGGGCTGTCGTCCGAAGACGTGGCGCAACTGATGAACAGCGTGGTCAGCGGCTCGGCTGTGACCCAGGTGCACGATGATATCTACCTGATCAACGTGGTTGGCCGTGCCGAAGACGCTGAGCGCGGTACGCCGGAAACCTTGCAGAACCTGCAGATTGTCACGCCGAGTGGCACGTCGATCCCACTGCTGGCCTTTGCCACCGTGCGCTACGAGTTGGAGCAGCCGCTGGTATGGCGCCGCGATCGCAAGCCGACCATCACCATCAAGGCCGCCGTGCGCGACGAGATGCAGCCGACCGATTTGGTCAAGCAGCTTGAGCCTGAGATCGAGAAGTTCAGCGCCGGTTTGCCGGTGGGCTACAAGGTCGCTACCGGCGGCACCGTGGAGGAAAGCGGCAAGGCCCAGGGCCCGATTGCCAGCGTGGTGCCGTTGATGCTGTTTTTGATGGCGACCTTCCTGATGATCCAGTTGCACAGTGTGCAGAAGATGTTCCTGGTCGCCAGCGTCGCTCCGCTGGGGCTGATCGGCGTGGTGCTGGCGCTGATTCCCACGGGTACGCCCATGGGCTTTGTGGCGATCCTGGGGATCCTGGCGCTGATCGGCATCATCATCCGCAACTCGGTGATTTTGGTGACGCAGATCGATGCCTACGAGTCGGAGGGCTATACACCGTGGGATGCCGTGGTGCAGGCCACCGAGCATCGGCGCCGGCCGATCCTGCTGACGGCGGCGGCGGCCAGCCTGGGCATGATCCCCATCGCCCGGGAAGTGTTCTGGGGCCCGATGGCCTACGCGATGATCGGCGGCATCATCATCGCCACCTTGCTGACGTTGCTGTTTTTGCCGGCGCTGTATGTGGCCTGGTACAAAATCCGCGAGCCCTCGTAGGAACCGGTAAGACGGGCCCTACAGTGCGGTGGGGGCTGTGGGAAACGTCTCAAAGTCTTAATGGGTCGCTTTTCGGGTAACCAATTGTTTTACCCTCCAGGCTTTCACTTGTGTGAAGGTCTTTGCCATGCCTCGTTGTCTGCGCCATACCTTGATGGTTTGCATGCTGTTGCCCTCGCCCCTGGCGATTGCCGGTACCGTGTTGGAAAACGCCCTATGGCGCGTCGAACTCGACCCGGCGACCCTGGCCGTGCGCGTCACCCCTGCTGGCAGCGAGCCGGTGCAGGCCTCCAGTGGCGTGGCGGCCCATGGGGTCAGCCAGTTGCAACAGTCCAGCCGACAGGCCGATTGGCAATGGGATAACGGGGCCTATCGCCTGAGTGCCACCCTGGATCAGCGCGACCTGATCCTCACCGTCACCGCTCGCGAGGCGGCTGAGCTGGAAATCCTCCGACAACCGGCCAGCGCCATGGGCAAGGGCTTGATCTGGCCGCTCGCCGAAGGGCATTACATCCCCGCCGGCAATCGCCTGTGGCAAGACTTCCTGCTTGAATATGGCGATGTGAACAGCACTCAGGACCTCAGCCTGCCGTTATGGGGCGTCGACCATGGCACGTTTACCCTCAACTGGCTGCTGACCAACCCGTACAACAATCGCTTGCAGTGGCAGGCCGAGGGGCAGCGCCTGGGGTTGTCGGTGCGCCATGAGTTCACCGCACTGGACCCGGCCGCGCCCATGACCCTGCGCCTGAACCTGGGCGAGGCCGACTTGCTGGCCGGTGCCAAGCGCTATCGCCAGTGGCTGGTGGAGCAGGGGCTGTACGAGCCGCTGGCAGAAAAACTGCAACGCCTGCCTGCCGGTGAAAAACTGTTGGGCGCGAGCCATGTGTACCTGTGGGGCAATGACCTGCTTGGCCTTGGCGATGTACGCGACTGGGTGCAGTTACGCGCATTGTTGCGCGCACCGGATGGGTTGGGCGCGCAACTCAATGGCCTGCTGGATGCTGAGGCGGCGCAGGTGGTGCAAGCCGCCCAGCCGTTTCTGGATCGCTACCAGCAAGCCGTGCTGCTGCGAGGACTCAATGCGGCGCTTAACAAAAAGGCGCGCCAGGGCTGGCAAGCCAGGACCGAGCCCGACATGCACGCGCTTGCCGAAGGCTATGGCACTGTCCGCCGGCAACTGGCGCTGGCGTTCGCCGGCGCCTTGAGTGTCACCCCCGAAACCTGGGGTAGCACGTTGTCCGCTGCGACGATAAAAACCCTACAGGACAGCGGCCTGCAACGCCTGCTGCTGACCCTGGGCGAAGGCTGGGAGGGCGGGCTCTGGCACCCGGAGGTAGTGCGCAAGGGGGTCGAGGCCGGGTACTTGATGGCGCCTTACGACTCCTACGAGACCGCACTGGCAGATACGGAAAACCCTGACTGGACCACCGCGCACCTGGGCAGCCGTGCCTACCGTGACTGCGCGATCATGCTGAAGAATGGCCAGCTCAAGACCGGCTTCCAGAAGTCCGGGCACTACACCGACCCACGCTGCGTGCGCCCGCTGCTGCAAGCACGGGTGGCGGCGGTGCAGGCCAAGGCCGGGTTCAATGCCTGGTTTCTCGATGCCTACTCCACCGGCATGCTGTTTGACAGCTATCGCTCAGTGCTGGGCATGACCCAGGCGCAGAACGCCGAGGGGAATGTCGACGCGGCGCGCTGGATCGCCAACCACCTCCAGTTGCCGGTGGGTTCCGAAGACGGCAACGCCACCACCGCCCGAGGCGTGCTGTTCGCCCATGGCATGCAGACGCCGGTCATGGGCTGGGGCGACCGCGAGATGACCCAGGATAAACAATCGCCTTACTACGTGGGGGCCTGGTACCCACCGGAACAGCCAGCGGTATTCTTCAAGCACGTGCCACTCAAAGAGCCGCTGCGCACCGTGTACTTTGCCCCGGCGATGCGCCTGCCGCTGTATCAGGCGGTGTTCCATGGCTCGGTCATCACCACCCATCACTGGCTGTTCGATAGCCTGAAGCTGAGCAATGTGCAGGTGGAGAGCGAACTGACCCAACTGCTTTACAACGTACCGCCGCTCTATCACTTGAGCGCTGCTACGTTGAAACAGCGCTTGCCAATGATCCAGCGTCAGGATGGGTTCTTCCGGCCGTTGCATGAGCGTCTGGCGACCCAGGCACTGACAGATTTTCGCTGGCTGAGCGGCGACCGGCTGCTGCAGCAGACGACCTTTACCGATGGCACGCGGTTGGTGGCCAATTTTGCGAGTGAGCAGAGGGAGGGGTATGCGGGGCGCAGTGTGACGGCGTTGGTGGTGGGGGCAGAGCCGGTGGTGTATCAAGTGGATTAGCGGCGCCTGTGAGTCCATCGCGGGCAAGCTCGCACACACACATTTGAGAGTGTTCACAAATCAATATGTGGGAGCGGGCTTGCTCGCGAAAGCGCCAGATCAGGCACCCCGGTTTCTAAGCCTTACGCCACACACTGGCCAACCAGGGCTGCTGCTCGCGCGGCAGCCCTGCCGGGCGATAGTAGTGCTCCAGCTCCACAAACCCCGCCGTGGTCAGCAGCTCCTGCCAGGCCGCAAGGTCGTGATACGAGCCATAACGCGGCCCATTCCAGCCCTCCTGGTTTTCCCCCCTGGGATTGGAGCTGAACAACACCCCACCCGGCTTCAACGCTCCATGCAACTGCCTGAGAATACGCGGCAGTTCCTGCCTGGGAATATGAAACAGCACCGCATTGGCAAAGATCCCATCGAACCGCCCGGCCGGCAGGTCGAGCTTGAGGAAGTCCTGGTGCAGCACCTCGCAGCCGCTGTCCTGGCGCGCCATCTGCGCGAAACGCTCGGCGCCATCGAGCCCGACGGCGATATGCCCCAGCCGGGTAAACGTCTGCAAATCCCGCCCCGGCCCACAGCCGAAATCCAGCACGGTAAACGGTGCATCACCCTGGATATGCCGCAGCAACGCCTCGATGTTCTGGCTCACATCATGGTCGCGGGTGCCTTCGCGAAAGTCCTCGGCCACCTGGTTGTAGTGGCCCAGGGTGGTGGAGGTGATCTGGTCGAGGTCGTCGGGGGCGAGTTTCATGGCAGTCGGCACCAGGGCAAAGAGAGGTGCCGACTATACCTCAGCGCTTGTTGAGCACGCGCGCCAGGCGATCGCCGCCCAGTTGAATCACCGCCACCAGGATCACCAGCAGCACAATTACCGTGAGCATGATCTGGCTGTCGAAGCGCTGGTAGCCGTAGCGGTAGGCGATATCGCCCAGGCCCCCGGCGCCAATCGCCCCGGCCATGGCCGAGGAGTTGATCATGGTCACCAGGGTAATGGTGAACCCGCCGACAATCCCCGGCAGCGCTTCCGGCAACAGCACATGCCAGACGATATGCCAGCGCCGGCAGCCCATGGCCTGCGCGGCTTCGATCAGGCCATGGTCGACTTCGCGCAGGCTGACCTCGGCGATCCGTGCAAAGAACGGCGTGGCGGCGATGGTCAGCGGTACCACGGCGGCCCACACGCCGTAGGTGGTGCCGACGATCAGGCGGGTGAAGGGTATCAGCGCCACCATCAGAATCAGGAACGGGATGGAGCGGAACAGATTGACGAACGCCCCCAGCACCCGGTTCAACGCCGGGGCCTGGTAGATGCCGCCCTTGTCACTGGTCACCAGGAACACCGCCAGCGGGATACCCACCAGCAACGCGATCAGCGACGACACGCCCACCATCAACAAGGTGTCGATGGCGCCCTGCAATAAACGATCAAACCACATAGCCCAGCACCTCGACCTGTTGTGCCCAGCGCGTGGCGCGGGTGCGTAATGTGTCGGCGTCCAGGGTTGAGCCCGTCACCGCCAGCAGCAACTGCCCCAGTGCATGCCCTTGAATGCGTTCGACCCCGCCTTGCAGCAGGCGCACGCGCCCGCCGAGAGCGCTGAACAGTGCAGCCAGGTCCGGCTCGTCGGCGCTGGCGCCGGTGAATTGCAGGCGCAGCACCACGGCCGCATCTGCTGACTGTGGCGTGGCCTGCAAGCGTTTTTGCAGCTCCTCGGGCAAGCCGTGTTGCAGGGGCGCGAGCAAGGTCTTGCTGACGTCATGCCGAGGGTTGCCAAACACTTCCCACACCGGGCCCTGCTCGACGACCCGCCCGTGCTCCAGCACCACCACGCGGTCACAGATTTCGCGGATCACCGCCATCTCATGGGTGATCAGCACGATGGTCAGGCCCAGGCGCTGGTTGATCTCGCGCAACAGGCCGAGGATCGACTGGGTGGTCTCCGGGTCCAGGGCCGAGGTGGCCTCGTCGCACAGCAGGATCTGCGGGTCGTGCACCAGCGAGCGGGCGATGCCCACGCGTTGCTTCTGGCCGCCGGACAACTGCGCCGGATAGGCCTTGTGCTTGTCCTGCAAGCCCACCAGTTCCAGCAGTTCACGCACTTTTTGCTCGCGCTGTGGCTTGGGTACGCCGGCGACTTTCAGCGGCAGTTCGACGTTCTGCCACACGGTCTTGGCCGACATCAGGTTGAAGTGCTGGAAGATCATGCCGATGCGCCTGCGCAGGGCCACCAGGTGGTCTTCGTCGAAGTCGCCGATATCCACTTGATCGATCAGCACCCGGCCGCTGCTGGGTTGCTCCAGGCGGTTGATGGTGCGGATCAGCGACGACTTGCCGGCGCCGCTGCGGCCGATGATGCCGAAGACTTCGCCGCGCTGGATCGCCAGGTCGATGCCTTGCAGCGCATGCACTGTGCCGTCATAGGTTTTGCCCAGGTTGATAAAACGCACATGGGCGTGGTTCAGGTCAGGATGCAGTTCTGTCTGTCGGGCGTCCCTGGGCGGTGTGCCCAGGTCGCGCAGTTGGGCGTTGGCGGCGCTCATGCTTAGCCTTCCCAGCCGACTTGGTAGAGCTTGCCCAGAGATTTATCCAGGGCCGCGCGAACCACCGGCGAGTGCTGGTAGATCTCGACGAACTTGATCACCCGTGGGTCGGTTGTGCCTTTGGGCTGGGTCACGAACTGGATCACGTATTCCGGGTGGTCGAGGCCGTCGAACAGCAGCGCCGACTCGGCATTGAAGGTCTTGGACAGGCGGATATACGCCGGGTAGCCCTGCACCAGATCGGCATCGTCATAGGCGCGCACCAGTTGCACCGCTTCGACTTGCAGGATCTTGATCTTTTTCGGGTTGGCGACGATGTCTTCTTCGGTAGCCTTGTAGCCAACGCCCGGCTTGAGGGTGATCAAGCCCGCCTTGGCCAGCAGTTGCAGGCCACGCCCGCTGTTGATCGGGTCGTTGGCGATGGCCACGCTGGCGCCCTGGGGCAGATTGTCGAAGCTTTTGTATTTTTTCGAGTAGAGACCCACGTTGTTGATGATCCCGGGTTTGAACGGCACCAGGTCAAAACCGGCGGCGGCCTTGGCGTTTTCCAGGAACGGAATGTGCTGGAAGTAGTTCACGTCGATATCGCCGGCGGCGAGGCTGACGTTGGGCGCGATCCAGTCGGTGAATTCCACCAGCTCGACTTTAAGGCCCTGCTTGCCGGCCTCTTCGACGGCGGCCTCCAGGGGAATGGCAAAGGCGGCGGTGGTGCCGACTTTGAGCGGCGCATCGGCGGCAAACACCGCCGAGCTGAACAGGCCGAGGGCCAGGGCCAGTGCTTTAACTGGGTGGGAGAGCAGTGTTTTTTTCATCATTGATATTCCAAATGTAGGAGCGAGCTTGCTCGCGAAAACCCTGAGTGCGCCTCGGGGTATCAGGCACCCCGCGTTATCGTTAACGATTTTCGCGAGCAAGCTCGCTCCTATAGGGGTTAGTGGCGGTAGGTGGAGCCGGTGTGTTGTTTGGGTAAATGGGCATCGCGGTGGAAGACTTTTTCGCGCAGGGTGCCCGCGTCATAAGCAGTCTTGTATGACCCACGCTTTTGCAACTCGGGAATCACCAACTCGATAAAGTCCACATAGCTCTCCGGTGTAACAATGCGCGTCAGGTTGAAGCCATCCAGGTCGGTCTCGGCGATCCAGGACTCCAGCTCATCGGCCACCTGTTCAGGCGAACCCACCAGGGTGATATAGCGCCCGCCCAAGGCGTGTTGCTCCAGCAGTTTGCGACGGGTCCAGTCGTTGTTTTGCAAGGCCTTGGTGGCTGACTGGATGGCGTTGCTCTTCACGTACTGGATCGGTTCATCCAGTTCGTACTGCGAAAAGTCGATGGCGGTAGACGCACTGAAATGCGCCACGCCGGCTTCGGCACTGGCGTAACTCAGGTACTCGGCATGCTTGGCCCAGGCCAGCTCCTCGGTGGCGCCGACAATCACGTTGAGGCCCATGAACACCTTGATATCGTCTGGGTTGCGCCCGGCCTCGACCGCACTGGCGCGTACCTTGTCCACTTGCACCTTGGTCGCGGCCTTGTTCTGCCCGCTGATAAACACGCACTCGGCATGACGCCCGGCAAACAGCAGGCCGCGCTCCGAACTGCCGGCCTGGAACAGCACCGGCGTGCGCTGCGGCGAGGGCTCGCACAGGTGATAGCCCTCCACCTGGTAGAACTCGCCATGGTGCTCGACCTTGTGCACCTTGCCCGGCAGGGCATAGATCCGTTGTTGCGGGTCGTTGAGTACCGCGTCGTCTTCCCAGCTGCCTTCCCAGAGTTTGTACAGCACCTCCAGGTATTCGTCGGCCTGGTCGTAGCGCCGGTCATGCTCGACCTGCTCGGTGAGGCCCATGGCCTTGGCGGCGCTGTCCAGGTAGCCAGTGACAATGTTCCAGCCCACCCGGCCACGGCTCAGGTGATCCAGGGTGGACATGCGCCGGGCGAACAGATACGGCGGCTCGTAGGTCAGGTTGGCGGTCAGGCCGAAGCCGAGGTTCCTGGTCACGGCGGCCATGGCCGAGACCAGCAGCAGCGGGTCGTTGACCGGCAGTTGGATCGACTCCTTGAGCGGCACGTCGACTGAGCCTTGGTAGACGTCGTACACCCCGACGATATCGGCGATGAACAATCCGTCGAACAGGCCACGCTCCAGCAATTGCGCCAGTTCAGTCCAGTATTCGACGGTTTTGTATTGGGTCGAGGTATCCCGTGGATGGGTCCACAGCCCATGGTTGATATGCCCGATGCAGTTCATGTTGAAGGCATTGAGCAGGATCTTTTTCTTCGGCATCAAATGGTCCCCCGCAGTGGCGGGTTTTCATCGTTGAGGTAGTAATTGCCGACTGCGTGATACTTCCAGCGCACCGGGTCGTGCAACGTGTGCACCCGGGCATTGCGCCAGTGGCGATCCAGGCCATGTTCGGCGAGGGTCGCCTGGCTGCCGGCGAGTTCGAACAGGGTGCTGCCGGCGGCCAGGGAAATTTCGGTGCTCAGGGCGCGGGCTTCGGCCACCGCAATCGACGCCGCAGCGACGGTTTGCGCGTTGCTGTCGGCCTGGGCGCGGTCGAGGTATTCACCGGAGCGCTCCAGCAGGGCTTCGGTGGCGTGCAGGCGCACGCTCAGGTGGCCGAAGCTCTTGAGGGTCAGCGGGTCTTCGCTGGCCTTGTCGTTGCCCGAGTCGATCCACGGCCGGGTCTTGGTGCGCACAAAATGCAGGGCATCTTCAAAGGCCGCGCGGGCGATGCCGGTGTCGATGGCGGCGTGGAGGATCTGGGCCAGCGGGCCCACGGTGGTCGGGCGCTCGAAGGCGCTCAGGAATGGGATCACGTCTTCGGCCGCGACCCATACCTTGTCGAACACCACCGAGCCGCTGCCGGTGGTGCGCTGGCCAAAGCCGCTCCAGTCGTCGATCACCGTCAGGCCCTGGCTGTCGTGCGGGACAAAAGCCAGTTGCTGCACGCCGTGCTCGTCCACCACCGAGGTGGGAATGCGCTGGGCGTAGATCGCGCCGGTGGCGTAGAACTTGCGGCCACTGATACGAAATCCGTCGCCGTCACGGGTAAGCGCGGTCACCCGGTCATGGGCGGTCTTGGTGCCCAGTTCCGCAAGGGCATTGCCAAAGCGCTGGCCGGCCAGGACCTCGGCGTACAGGCGTTGCTGCTGAGCCGGGCTGCCATTGACCCGCAGCACTTCCAGGGCATAGAAATGGTTCTGCGGGATCTGCCCCAATGAAGCATCGGCCTGGGCGATCAGCGCGATGACCTTGGCCAGGGTGACGTTGGATACGCCAGCGCCGCCGTAGGCCTTGGGCACGCTGATGCCCCACAGGCCGGAGCGGGAAAAGGCTTCCAGCTCGGCGAGCGGCAGGCGGCGTTCGCGGTCGCGCAGGGCGCTGTCGCGGCGAAAGTCTTCGGCCAGGTCGCTGGCGACAATCAGGGCTTGTTCATCGCTGGTGATGACCGCGACAGGATGGGAAAGCGTCATGTTTTTCTCCAGATGTCTGGTCGTCAGATCCAGGAATGCCGGGCCGGCAATGTTGCGTTGAGGTGCCAGGCGCCCACCGCGTGATACTTCCAGCGCACCGGGTCGTGGAGGGTGTGTACCCGTGCATTGCGCCAGTGCCGGTCGAGGTTGAATTCGGCAAGGGTGGCGCGGCTGCCGGCCAGTTCGAAGAGCTTCTCGCTGACCAGCAACGAGACTTCGGTGGTCAGCACCTTGGCTTGTGCCACGGCAATCGAGGCCCGTGCGGCGGAGTGCTCGGTGATGGGCGCGGCGCTGACCTGGTCCAGTACCTGGCCGGCCTTGCGCAGCAGCGCTTCGGCGGCGTGCAGTTCGATTTTCAGTTTGCCGATATCGGCAATCACGTAGAGGTCATCACTGGCGCGCTCGACCTTGGCGTCGATCCAGGGTCGCGCGCGCTCACGTACAAAACTGATGGTGTCGTCGAGGGCGCCACGGGCGATACCGGCGTCGATGGCCGCCTGGATCAATTGCGAGACCGCGCCCTGGATGCCGGGGCTTTGCCCCAGGCGCCAGGTCGGCACCACCAGATCGGCGTCCACCGGCACGTTGTTCAGCAGTACGGTGCCGCTGGCGGTGGTGCGCTGGCCAAAGCCCGACCAGTCATCGACGATGCGCAACCCCGGCGCGGCGCGGCGCACAAAAGCCATGACCTGGCGACCTTCGTCGTCCAGAGCCTTGACCGCGACCCAATGGGCAAACAGCGCGCCGGTGGAGTAGAACTTCTGGCCGTTGATGACAAAACCGTCACCCTCGGCACTGATCCGGGCCTTCAAGTCCAGGGTGTTTTTAGTACCGCGCTCCGGGCCGCCATTGCCGATGCGCCAGCCATCGAGGACGCTTTGGAACAACTGCTTCTTCTGCTCTTGGCTGGCGGCGCCTTGCAACACATGCAAGATGCCGAAATGGTTCTGCGGGATCTGCCCCAGGGCCGGGTCGGCGGCGCTGATAATCGCGAACACTTCGGCCAGGGTCACGAACGACACTTGCGGGCCACCGTATTCGCGGGGGATGGAAATACTGCCCAGGCCGCTGCGGGTGAACTGTTCGATCTCGGCCCAGGGCAGTTTGCGCTGGCGGTCGCGCAGCCCGGCTTGCAGGCGGGCAGCCTGGGCAAGCTCATGGGCAGCGGCAAGGGCTTCACTGTCGTTGCGCAACACCTTGGTGGGCAACAGCAGCGGGGCGATATCCAGATCACTCTGGAGGAGCGATTGCGCCAAGTTAGACATCGGTGCGCCCCTGCGTGGCGACACGTAATGCCCTGGCGTTGTGCACCGGGGTAATTTTGACCATACCTACCTCACATCCGTGGAAAGCTTAAAAATCAGGAATGTCCGGTGGTCCGGTTCATATACCCTAAGCGTGTTTATTTTTTAAATAAACTAACTTTTAGGAATATGCATAGAAGGTCTGTCACCCCGGCTCGCAGGGCGAGCCAGGACGCCGTGGCTGGTACACCGACAGGCTGCCTGCCGAGCCATGCGCATGCGCCTGGGCGATGCTCACGGTACGTGCCGGTGCCCAGCGGGAGTTGTTGCCCACGCGGTCTATCACGCAGTAGGTGACCTCCTGGCGGGCATCGTCGCCGGCTTCCAGGATCAGCGCCGAAGGCACCCACACTTGTACAGGCTGGCCCACCTCGTTGGCCTGGATGCGAGGCAGGTCCAGGCGCGCATCACCCCAGCGCAGGGTGATTGCATCACCGGCGGCCATGTTCAGGTATGGCTCGATGGTCAACGGTACGCCCCGGCGAATCTGGCTGGGGTTGACGCCATGGCGGCGGATGGTTTCAGGCAGGTCGACGGGGGCCAGACTCTGGTTTTCTTCACCGCATAGCACCGAGGGCTGGCCGCCTGGGCAAGCGGTCTTGACCTGCACGCGGGTGATCAGGGAACGTGCCGGTCCGCGCCCCACCTGCATGACCCGGTAATGAACCCGCGCGGCGCCATTTTGCACAAAGCTCTCCGGCACTCGCAGACTGCTGGGTTGGCCGATATCGGCGGTACTCACGCGCTTGGAGGCGGCAAAGCAGTTGTTCCAGAACAGCTCGATCAAGTCGCCCTTGCCCATGTCCGGATAGGGGGCGATATCGACCTGCAAATGGGTAGCGGCCTGCGCATTGATACCTTGTTTGATGGCCTGGGGCAGTGTCGGCGCGGCGAGCATGGCCAGGGGGCGGATGTACGTCATAAATAATCTCCTTGATGCAGCCAGCAGCAATCGTTCCGAACCTCAGGGATGGGGTTCGAAAGGAACGATTTTTTGAAAAGCCAGGATAGGATCCAATCCTCTGGGCCTTAGATAAGAGGGTTGGCCGGAGGGCGTCAATGGCGGCAAAAGGCTAAACGGCGGGTTTGGGATTATTCAGAAGGGTCTTACTGAGAGGGGTTTTAAAGGCGGGATCGGGTGGGGTGCTTTTCTATGTGAGTAGCGCCAATCCCTGTAGGAGCGAGCTTGCTCGCGAAGAACGCCCAGACGACACGGTTAATCTGATTCTGCGCGTTATCGTTGACGTTTTTCGCGAGCAAGCTCGCTCCTACAGTAGGCCAGGGTTGTTTTAGTGGGTGAGGAATTTGCTGAGGAACTGCCGGGTCCGTTCCTCCCTGGGGTTGGCAAACAACGCCTTGGCTTCGCCTTGCTCGACGATCACACCCTTGTCGAAAAAGATCACCCGGTTGGCTACATCCCGCGCAAAGCTCATTTCGTGGGTGACGATGACCATGGTGCGATTCTCTTCAGCGAGGCTGCGGATGGTCGCCAGCACTTCACCGACCAACTCCGGGTCGAGGGCCGAGGTCGGCTCATCGAACAGGATCACTTCCGGCTCCATCGCCAGGGCCCGGGCAATGGCCACCCGCTGCTGCTGGCCACCGGACAGGCGCCGGGGGTAGGCATCTTCCTTGCCTGCAAGGCCGACCTTGGCCAGCAGTGCGCGACCCAGGCGGTCGGCCGCTTCGCGCGGCATCTTCTTGACCACCAGCGGGCCTTCGATGACGTTTTCCAGCGCGGTGCGATGGGGGAACAGGTTGAAGCTCTGGAATACAAAACCTACGTGCTGGCGCAGGCGCCGTACCAGGCTCTGTTGCTGGTTGAGCGGGCGGCTGCTGTCGATCTCGATGTCGCCCACCTTGATCCGGCCGCTTGTAGGTTCTTCGAGGAAATTCAGGCAGCGCAGGAAGGTAGTCTTGCCAGAACCGCTGGGGCCGATGATGGCGACGACTTCGCCTTCCTTGACCTCCAGGTCGATCCCGTTGAGCACCACCTGACCTTTGAATTGTTTGGTCAGTTTTTCAACCACGATCATGCTTCAAGACTCCAGGTCATGCCGGTTGACCCGGTCTTCCAGGCGATTCTGAAAATGCGCCAGGATGCTTGCCAGGACCCAGTAGATCAGGGCCGCAGACAGGTACATGGTGAAAATTTCAAAGGTGCGCGCAGACACCAGTTGGGCTTGGCGGAACAACTCGGGCACCTGGATGGTGGCGGCCAGCGCCGTGTCCTTGACCAGCGAAATAAAGCTGTTGCCCAAAGGCGGCAGGGCCGTGCGCATCGCCTGCGGCAGAATGGCCCGGCGCAGGGTCTGCGCGCGGGTCATGCCGATACTGGCGGCAGCTTCCCACTGGCCACGCTCGATGGAACCGATGGCGGCGCGCAGGATTTCACAGGCGTAGGCGGCCATGTTCAGCGAAAAGCCGATCATCGCCGCCGGGATCGGATCCAGCTCGATCCCCACTTGCGGCAAGCCGTAGTAGATCAAAAACAGCTGCACCAGCAACGGCGTGCCGCGAAAGAACGACACGTACACCCGGGCGGTCCAGCTCAAGAGCTTGAAGCGCGACAGGCGCATCAAGGCCAGGCCGAAGCCCAGCAGCAAGCCGAAGAACATCCCGCCGAGGCTGAGGATCACCGTGTAATACGCGCCCTTGAGCAGAAAGGGCGCGGAGTCGAGCGCGAGTTGGAAACCTGCTTCCATTATTGAGTGACGTCAGCGTTGAAGTATTTCTCTGACAGCTTCTTCAAGGTGCCGTTGGCGCGCAGTTTGTCGAGAGCCTGGTTGACCGCTTCGAGCAGTTCAGGCTCGCCTTTGCGCAGCGCAATCCCGGCTTCCTGGCGCGAGAAGGCATCACCGGCAGCGGCGGTGTCCTTGGCTTTCTTGGCATATTCCAGGGCCGCCAGGCGGTCGATCAGAATCGCGTCGATACGGCCGATGCGCAGGTCCTGGAACTTGGTCGGGTCGTCGTTATAGGTCTTGATGATGGCTTTGGGTTGATTGTCCTTGAGCCATTGTTCGTAGTTGGTGCCCAGGCCTACCCCGACTTTCTTGCCGGCCAGGTCGTCGGCGGTCTTGATGGTGTCGACGTTTTTCGCCAGGGTCAGGGCCTGGATCCCGGAGACGGTGTAGGGCTTGGAGAAATCGTACTTTTTCTGGCGCTCTTCGGAGATCGTCACCTGGTTGACCACGGCGTCGAGGCGCTTGGATTCCAGTGCGGCGAGGATGCCGTCCCATGGGGTGGCTTGCAGCTTGACCTTGACGCCCAGCTCCTTGGCCAGGGCTTCGGACAACTCGACCTCAAAGCCGCTGAGCTTGCCGCTTTCATCAACGAAGCTGAACGGTGGGTAGGTGCCTTCCAGGCCGATCTTGATCTCGCCGGCCTTCTTGATCTTGTCCAGTTGCTCGCCGGCAACCGCCTGGCCCAGCAACCCGGCGCCAAGGGCCAGGCCCAACGTGCCAACCAGCAATGTGCGACGCAATACAGAAATAGTCATGACAAGCCCCTGTGTTTTTTATGGTGTGCGAAGCAGGTGACGCAGTGGTCGTATCCTGCCCTAAAAACGCGGTGTGTGGGAGCGCGACTATAGGGCGGGTTTTAAAGTGTTAAAAATAATATAAATTCAGTTTTATATTCTATTAAGGAATATGAATTCGATGAAAATTCAATTGTGAGAGCGGACATGCCTCCCGTCAGAACAATGAGTCATAGGCAAACAACGCCGGCGCCCCGCCGGTGTGCAGGAAGATGATCGGGCCGTCCTCGAATGCCCCGCGCCCGATACCATCAAGCAACCCCGCCATCGCCTTGCCGGTGTACACCGGGTCGAGCAACAGGCCTTCCTGGCTCGCCAGCAGCTTGATTGCCGCCAGGGTGCCAGCGTTGGGTTCGCCGTAGCGTGGGGCAAAGTATTCGTCCCACAGAATCACCTTGAACGCGTCGGGTACATCCACCCCCAGCAATTGCGCCGTCCGCTCGGCCAGGCCCTGCACTTTGGGCCGTTGCGCTTCGTCGGTGCGCGATACCGTGACGCCAATCACCGGCAAGTCCGGCAGCGCTTCACTCAACGCCAGTGCCAGGCCGCTGTGGGTGCCGGCGCTACCAGAGGCCAGGACCACCGCCGCGAACTGCAGGCCGCTGTCTTTGATCTGCCCGGCCAGTTCCAGGCCGGCGCGCACATAACCCAGGGCGCCCAGGGCGTTGGAACCGCCGATAGGCACCAGGTATGGCTTTTTGCCGTTGTTGCGCAGGCGTTCGGCCAGGGCGTCGAGTTGCTCGTCGGCGTTGTCCAGGTTTTCGACCTGTTCGACTTTGGCGTCGAACAGCTCTACCAACAAGCGGTTGCCATTGCCCAGGTAGTTGGGGTCGTCGGTGCCCGTGGGGTTTTCCAGCAGGGCGACACACCCCAGGCCCAGCTTGGCCGCGAGGGCGGCGGTCTGGCGCACATGGTTGGACTGGATAGCACCGGCGGTGATCAGCGTGTCGGCGCCCTGGGCCAGGGCATCGGCGGCGAGGTATTCGAGCTTGCGCAGCTTGTTGCCGCCCATGGCCAGCGGCGTGGTGTCGTCACGCTTGATGTAGATATCACGGCCCAGCCAGGTCGACAGTCGTTCGAGTTTTTCCAGGGCGGTGGCGCCACCCAGCAGTTCCAGACGATTAAAACGGTCGAGCTGTTGTTTGATCATGGTTACGCACGAGTCATAGGAGATGGGAAGGACTATAGGCAGGGCTTTTTGCGCGGGCAACCTTCAGTTGCTTATGCCAAATGGTTATTAGCAATGCACCATTGGTTCTTAATGGCGACCCGGTGGCATATCGTAAAGTGATGGCCATTACGTCAGGAGTGAATACCGTGAGCGAGCGTTCCAGTCATTGGCAATTACAGACCATCGTCAGCCAGTTGCGAGGCGCCCGGGATCAGTGGCGTACCCGCAACGGGCGGGTCAGCGGCGAGCAGGGTGGTCGTGAATTACCTTCCCGTGAGGCGGTGGCGCAGATTCTTGAAGCGTTGTGTGGCGCACTGTTCCCCATGCGCCTGGGGCCGGTGGATTTGCGCGAAGAAAGTGAGGACTTCTATGTCGGCCATACCCTCGACGTGGCCTTGAATGCCTTGCTCACCCAGGCCCGCCTGGAGTTGCGTTATGCCGCACGCCAGGGTGGCGAAGCCGACAATCAGGTCGATGCGCTGGCCATCCGCTTGATCCAGGACTTTGCCCTGGCCTTGCCGGCACTGCGCAGCCTGTTGGATACCGATGTGCTGGCGGCCTATCACGGCGACCCGGCCGCACGCAGTGTGGATGAGGTATTGCTGTGCTATCCGGGGATCCTGGCGGTGATCCACCATCGCCTGGCCCACCATTTGTATCGTGCCGGGTTACCGCTGTTGGCACGGATCAGCGCGGAAATCGCGCATTCGGCCACCGGCATCGACATTCACCCAGGCGCGCAGATCGGCCCGAGTTTCTTTATCGACCACGGTACGGGCGTGGTGATTGGCGAGACGGCGATCATTGGCGAGCGAGTACGCATTTACCAGGCGGTGACCCTGGGCGCCAAGCGTTTCCCGGCAGACGAAGATGGGCAGTTGCAGAAGGGCCACCCGCGCCACCCGATTGTCGAGGACGATGTGGTGATCTATGCCGGGGCGACGATCCTGGGGCGGATCACCATCGGCAAGGGCTCGACCATTGGCGGCAATGTGTGGCTGACCCGCAGCGTGCCGGCGGGGGCGAACATCACGCAGGCGAATTTGCAGCATGATGACGGTACGCAGAAGTAGTGTTGCGAGCGCATCATTCAGAACAATGAAGACCCAAATGTGGGAGCGAGCAAGCCCGCTCCCACATTTGCCTGTATTCCAAATTCAATCAGTAAATGCTGAACGTTTTGCCTTTCCCACCCGTCATACCCTTCCTTGAGCTAGTGTAGGAATTACCTACCACTCAGCCCTGCGATTAGTCCCAGACTACCTATCCATGTTTAACTTGAACGTTCGTTCAAGTTAAACCGGTGGTTCGCTGCCCGCTCACAACAGGAGGCTTACCTTTGCTGAGTCCGTTTTTTACAGCCACATCCGACCCCATCGAGGTGCACCGTTCATGAGTGCATCCTCTACCCCTTCAAGCGGCCTGGTGCGCATGAATGCGCCGGTTTTTTACTTCGCCGCGAGTTTCATCCTGCTATTTGGCCTCACCGTCATCGCGATCCCCGAACAGGCCGGTGCCTGGTTGCTGGCCGCGCAAAACTGGGCGGCCAATACGGTTGGCTGGTACTACATGCTGGCGATGACCCTGTATCTGGTCTTCGTGGTGGTCACCGCGCTGTCTGGCTACGGCAAGATCAAACTCGGTGCCGACCACGACGAGCCCGAATTCAGTTACCTGTCCTGGGCCGGCATGCTGTTCGCCGCCGGGATCAGCATCACGCTGTTTTTCTTCTGCGTCTCGGAGCCGTTGACCCACCTGGTGCAACCGCCTCAGGGTGAAGCCTTGAATGCCGATGCGGCGCGCCAGGCCATGCAGGTGCTGTTCCTGCATTGGGGGCTGCATGGCTGGGGCGTGTTTGCGTTTGTCGGCATGGCCCTGGCGTATTTCGCCTATCGACATAACTTGCCGCTGGCCCTGCGCTCGGCGCTGTACCCGCTGATCGGCAAGCGCATCAACGGCCCCATCGGCTATGCGGTGGACGGCTTTGGCATTATCGCCACGGTGTTCGGCCTGGGCGCTGACATGGGCTTTGGGGTGTTGCACCTCAATTCTGGCCTGGACTACCTGTTCGGCATCGCCCACACCCAATGGATCCAGGTCGGCCTGATCACCCTGATGATGGGCGCGGCTATCCTGGTGGCCATCGCCGGGGTCGACAAGGGCGTGCGGGTCATGTCCGATATCAACATGTTGCTGGCCTGTGCGTTGTTGCTGTTTGTGCTGTTCGCAGGCCCCACCCAGCATTTGCTCAACACCTTGATCCAGAACCTGGGCGACTACCTCGGCGCGTTGCCAACCAAGAGTTTTGACGTCTACGCCTACAACGAACCCAGCGACTGGCTTGGCGGTTGGACCGTGTTCTACTGGGCCTGGTGGATTGCATGGTCGCCGTTCGTGGGCCTGTTTATCGCACGCATCTCCCGTGGCCGGACCATCCGTGAGTTCGTCTTTGGCGTGCTGCTGATCCCGCTGGGCTTCACCCTGGCCTGGATGTCGATCTTCGGCAACAGCGCCATTGACCAGGTACTCAACCATGGGATGGCTGCGCTGGGTCAGTCGGCCATCGACAATCCATCGATGAGCCTCTACCTGCTGCTGGAAACCTATCCCTGGAGCAAGACCGTGATTGCGGTCACGGTGTTTATCAGCTTCGTGTTCTTCGTCACCTCGGCCGACTCCGGCACCGTGGTGCTGTCGACCCTGTCGTCCAAGGGCGGCAACGCCGATGAAGACGGGCCGAAGTGGCTACGGGTGTTCTGGGGCGCGATGACGGCGCTGGTGACCAGCGCCTTGCTGTTCGCCGGCAGCATCGATTCGCTCAAGTCAGCGGTGGTGCTGACCTCGCTGCCGTTCTCGTTGATCCTGCTGTTGATGATGTTAGGGCTGCACAAGGCGTTCTACCTCGAATCGCAGAAGCAGATCGCGCGGATGCATTCCCTGACACCCGTCTCGGCGGCTTCACGCAGAGGCCGTGGCGGCTGGCGCCAGCGCTTGAGCCAGGCAGTGCATTTCCCCTCGCGCGATGAGGTGTACCGCTTCCTTGAAACCACGGTGCGCCCGGCGATTGAAGAAGTGACTGCGGTGTTTGTCGAGAAGGGCCTGAACGTCGTCACCCAGCCCGACCCGGCCAACGACAGCGTCAGCCTGGAGATCGGCCACGGTGAAGAGCGTCCGTTTATCTACCAGGTGCAAATGCGCGGGTACTTCACGCCGTCCTTTGCCCTCGGTGGGCTGGGCTCCAAGGCCATCAACAACCGTCGCTACTACCGGGCGGAAGTGCACTTGAGCGAGGGCAGCCAGGACTATGACCTGGTGGGCTACACCAAGGAGCAGATCATCAACGACATCCTTGACCAGTACGAACGGCACTTGCAGTTCCTGCATCTGGTTCGCTGAACAAACTGTAGGAGCGAGCTTGCTCGCGAAGATCGTCAACGATAACGCGGGGCATCTGATGCCCCGCAGCGTCCTTGGGTTTTTCGCGAGCAAGCTCGCTCCTACAAGGGTTTGTTAGAAGGGCACGTCGCCGAGGATTGTCGCCCGATGCATCACCCGCCGCTGTGGCCGGTAGTCATCCACCGCGTAGTGCTGGGTCACGCGGTTGTCCCAGAAGGCTACGTCGTTGGCCTGCCAGCGCCAGCGAATGGAGAATTCCGGGCGGGTGGCGTGGGCGAACAGCAGTTTGAGAATGGCCTCGCTTTCGGCCGGTTCCAGTTCATTGATCTTGCTGGTGAAGCCGTCGCTGACAAACAGCGATTTGCGCCCGCTGACCGGGTGGGTGCGGATCACCGGGTGTGACAGTGGCGGGTTTTTTCTACGTGCTTCTTCCCAACGGGCCAGGTCTTCGGCGCTGTTGCCGTAACGCTCCAGCGGGAAGGAACGAGTGAAGTCGTGGGTCGCCGTCAGGCCGGTCAAAAAGCCCTTCATCGGTTCCGACAACGCCTCAAAGGCCGCGATGCCGCTGGCCCACAAGGTGTCACCGCCAAAGGTCGGCAGCAGCTTGGCGCTGAGCACGGCGCCCAGGGCCGGAGTGGGCAGGAAGGTCACGTCGGTATGCCAGATGGCGTTGTCGCGCACGTCGGTGACGGCGGTGTCGAGGATCAGCACTTCGGGTTGTTCCGGCACGTTGGGGTAGATCGGGTGAATGTGCAGGTCACCGAAGTTTGCCGCGAAGCGCGCCTGTTGCTGCGGGGTGATCGGCTGGTCGCGAAAGAACAGCACCGAATGCTGGAGCAGCGCCTGCTCGATGGCGTCGCGCTGCTCGACGTTCAGTGGTTGGGAAATATCGACGCCACTGATCTGGGCGCCCAGGGCGGTGCTTAAAGGGGTAACGGTCAGGCGGCTCATGCTGTTCTCGCAAATGTCGGGCGCCGAGATGCCGGCGTAGTCAGTGCTGTTGTTATTCAGTGGGCCTGGCCATGCCATGGCACCAGTTTGCGTTGCAGGGCGCGCAGGCCCATTTCCATGGCGAAGGCAATCAGGGCGATGACCAGGATCCCCAGCACCACCACATCGGTGACCAAAAACTGCGCCGCTGACTGCACCATGAACCCCAGGCCGCTGGTGGCGGCGATCAGTTCGGCGGCGACCAGGGTCGACCAGCCCACACCCAGGCCGATCCGCACGCCGGTGAGGATATCGGGCAGGGCGCTGGGCAGGATCACATGGCGGATCAACTGCGCCCGTGTTGCGCCCAGGGACTGCGCTGCGCGCAATTTGGCCGGGTCGACGGTACGTACGCCAGTGGCGGTAGCGATGGCAATCGGGGCGAAGATCGCCAGGTAGATCAGCAGCACTTTGGACAGTTCGCCAATGCCGCACCAGATCACGATCAGCGGCAGGTAGGCCAGCGGTGGAATCGGGCGGTAGAACTCGATCAGCGGGTCGAGAATGCCACGGGCGATACGGTTGGCACCGATAGCAATGCCGACCGGCACGGCGGTCAGTACCGCAAAACCCAGGCCCAGGCCGATGCGCCCGAGGCTGGCGCCCAGGTGCTGCCAGAGGGTGGAGTCCATGTAGCCACTGGTTGCCAGCAGCCAGCCTTTTTGCAATACGGCCGACGGTGGTGGCAGGAACAGCGGCTCGATCAGCCCGCTGGCAGTCACGGCCCACCAGAGCGCCAGCAGGGCAACCAGGGTCAGCACGCTTATCCAGCGCGTGCTCAGGCTGCGGCGTAGCGGCAGGGCGGTTGGGGTGACGGCAGTGGCCGGGATTTCATAACTGCTCATGCGTACACCTGCCGTTGTGAGAACACTTTGCCCAGCACGTGCTCGCGGGTTTCGATAAACCGTGGGTCGGACTTGATCGCGCGTGCCGACTCGCCAGCGGCGTAACGCTGACCGAAGTCGAGGCTCAGGCGCTCGACGATTTGCCCGGGGTTGGGGGCCAGCAGAATCAGGTCGGTGGCGAGAAATACCGCTTCTTCGATGTCGTGAGTGATCAGGAACACCGGCTTGGCCGTACGCCGCCACACTTGCAGCAGCAGCTCTTGCATCTGTTCACGGGTGAAGGCATCGAGGGCGCCGAAGGGTTCGTCCATCAGCAATACCCGTGGGTCGGCGGCGAGTGCGCGGGCCAGGCCCACGCGTTGTTTCTGCCCACCGGACAGTTGCCAGATGCGTCGGCTATCAAAGCCCGCCAGGTCCACCAGCGCGAGCATTTCACGGGCGCGGGCTTGTCGCTGGGCCTTGGGCATGCCGGCCAGTTCCAGGCCGAAGCCGACATTGGCCAGCACATCCTGCCAGGGCAGCAAGGCATCGTCCTGGAACACTACGCCACGCTCGGCACTCGGGCCTTTGACGGGTACGCCGTCGAGGGTGATGCGACCGGCGTTGGGTTCGACGAAGCCGGCAATCAGGTTCAACAGCGAAGTCTTGCCACTGCCGGAAGGGCCGAGGGCCACCAGCAATTGCTGGGGCCCAAGCGTCAGGGAAATATCCGCCAGCACGGGCGTGGTCGCGCCTGGGTACTGTGCGCTGATGCGCTCCAGCTGTAGCAAGGCCATCGCGGTGAACTCCTGATCAGTTAGTGATGAACTTGGCGCTGACGTAAGGGGCGTAGTCCGGCAGCACGGCCTCGACCTTGCCTTGTTCCTTGAGGAACGCGGCGGTGTCGGTCACGGCCTTGGTGGTCGGGGCGCCAAGCAGCGTCACCTGGTCGGCGGCCAGCGGGTAGACGTTGCCTTGCAGCAGCAGCGGAATGTCGCTGGCCTTGGCGCCGGAGAGCTTCACCAGTTTCTCGACGTTGCCCTTGTCGGCCAGCCAGGCTTGTGGGTCTTTGCGGTATTGGGCGTAGGCATCGAGGGTGACTTTGGCGAAGGCGCTGACGATTTCCGGGTGTTTCTCGGCGAAGTCCTTACGCACGATCCAGGCATCGAAAGTCGGCGCGCCGAACTTGGCCAGCTCGCCGGAGGTGATCAGCACCTTGCCGTTTTCCTTGGCCACGCCCAGGGCCGGGTCCCAGACGTAGGTGGCGTCGATATCGCCACGCTTCCACGCCGCGATGATGGCCGGCGGGGCGAGGTTGAGCACGGTGACTTTTGACGGATCGATGTTCCAGTGTTTCAGCGCGGCCAACAGGCTGTAGTGGCCGGTGGATACGAACGGCACGGCGATTTTCTTGCCGATCAGGTCCTGCGGGCTGTTGATCCCGGAACCGTTGCGCGCCACCAGGGCTTCGGCGCCACCGATCTGGGTCGCCACGAGGAAGGTCTGCACCGGGACTTTGCGGGTGATGGCTGCGGTCAGCGGGCTGGAACCGAGATAGCCGATTTGCACGTCGCCGGAAGCGATGGCGGCGATGATATCGGCGCCATTGTCGAATTTGCGCCAGTCGATCTTGGCGTTGGTGGCTTTTTCATAAGCGCCGTCGGCCTGGGCGACTTTGGCCGGGTCAACGGTGGTCTGGTAGGCGATGGTCACGTCGGCCGCATGGGCAAACAGACTGGCGCCGGCCAGGGACAGGGCCGCCAGGAGGCGAAAGGGGGCAGGCAGTTTCATGGGAAAGCTCCTCATCAGGCGGCCGAGGGTCGGCGAGTGAGGAGACTAAATGATCTAAGAATCCGAAAATAAATAACATTTTCGAATTAGCTTATGTAGGAGCGAGCTTGCTCGCGAAAAACGTTAACGATGACACGTTCGGCTTGGATAAACGCGGCGTGCTTGAGTTTTTCGCGAGCAAGCTCGCTCCTACAAAGGGAGTGTCAGTTACTGATCGCCAGGATGCTGGCCTGGTACGAACCGACAAACACATCGAAATCGCCCACTTCGTTCTGCTCAAGCTCCGCCTGTTGTGCCAGGGAACTGCGCGCCAGCTCTTCAAAGCGTGCTTGTTCGTCCGCCGGCAACGGCTCGTTACGGAAGTGCTCGGCATGCACCTGGCTCTGGCGCAGGGAGAACTGGGCAAAGCTCTCCTTGTGCTCGCGCATGGTCGCCAGCACCTGAGCCGAGGGGGTCAGGGACGGGTCCTGGATCTTCGCCAGCTGGGCATCCAGCGCCTGGCTGTGCTCATTGATGCCATGGCTCTGGTCCAGCAGCGCGGCCAGCGGGGCGATTTTCTCCAGCAGTTCGGCAGCCCATTCCTTCATCTCCACGGCTTGGCCGCGACGCTGCAATTGCAGGCCCGGGCGCCGGCCTTCCTTGACCACACTGAGAAAGTTCGATGTGGCGTTGCCGCACTCGCTGTTTTCGAACAACGGGCTGTCATTCAGTGCGCAATACAACAGGAATGCATCGAGGAAGCGCGATTCCGGCAAATCGATGCCCATCGGCAGGAACGGGTTGATGTCCAGGCAGCGCACTTCGATGTACTGGATGCCACGGGCCATCAGCGCCTGGATCGGCCGCTCGCCGGTGTAGGTCACGCGCTTGGGGCGGATGTTGGAGTAGTACTCGTTTTCGATCTGCAGGATGTTGGTGTTGAGCTGTACCCATTCACCGTCCTTGTGGGTGCCGACTTCGACGTAAGGTGCGTAAGGCGTTGCCACCGCTTCGCGCAGGCTGTCGGTGTAGCTGGCCAGATCGTTGTAGCAAGGGGTCAGGCCGGCCTGGGCGTTGCTCTGGTAACCCAGGTCGCTCATGCGCAGGCTGGTGGCATACGGCAGGTACAGGGTGTCGGCATCGAACTGTTCAAGCTGATGGGAACGCCCGCGCAAAAAGCCCGCATCCAGGGCCGGCGAGGCACCGAACAGGTACATCAGCAGCCAGCTGTAGCGACGGAAATTACGGATCAGCGCGATATAAGCCGTGGACTGGTAGTCACGGTCGGTGCCCACGAAACCTTCGGTTTCCTTGAGCAACGGCCACAGTTCTTCTGGCAGGGAAAAGTTGTAGTGGATCCCTGCGATGCACTGCATGGTCTTGCCGTAACGCAGGGCCAGGCCCTTGCGATACACGTACTTGAGCTGTCCGATGTTGGAGGTGCCGTAGTAGGCAATCGGAATATCTTCCTCGGCCGGCAACGGGCACGGCATCGATGGACTCCACAGGTACTCGTTGCCGAGCTTGCTGTAGGCAAAACGGTGAATTCGATCGAGGCTGCGCAGGGTGTCTGCCGGGTTGGGCAGCGCCGGGGTGATGAACTCCAGCAGCGACTCGGAATAGTCGGTGGTGATCGATTCATGGGTCAATGCTGCGCCCAGGGTCTCTGGATGCGGCGTTTGAGCCAGGCGACCTTCGCCGGTGACACGCAGGCATTCACGCTCGATGCCGTGCAGGCAGTGCTCAAGCAAAGAGAGGTGTTCGCGCTTGCCGAGCAGAGCCAGGCGGCGGTTGAGAAGTTCGCTCAAGTTGGATTCCTTCACGCGTCAGTCGCCCCAATATGGGGGTGGGCAAGACGGTCTACAAGGGTGAAGTTAAAACTGGCGTTATCGCCTGGTTTTTGAGCCGGAATAACCTGCTCTGAAAGTGCCGACTTCATTCCCTGAATGTGGCTATCGCGCAGGAAGAAAATTCCGACGCCGCTTTTGCAGCGCCGAAATTAACCCAAATTGATGACAGGGAGCTATAGGACAGCGAAGGTGCCTTGTGCTTTTGCGACGAGTCTTTCGTCCTGATACACATCGGCCTCGACCACCAGCGTGCGTCGGCCAGGGTGAATAACCCGGGCCGTGCACACCACATCTCCGTCGGAAACGGCGCGGATGTAGTTGATTTTGCACTCGATGGTCGCGCTCTGCTGGTCAAACCCATGGGCGCTGGAACAGGCCAGCCCCATGGCAATGTCTACCAGGCTGAAAATCGCCCCGCCATGGAGCTTGCCTGCGCGGTTGCGCAATTGCGGCTCCAGGGTCAGGGCAACCTCGGCAACGCCTTGGTCCAGGCGTTGCAGGCGGCAGCCGAGCAGTTCGCTGAAGGCGCTGTGGGTCAGGCCGGCCGGCAGCTCCATCAACGTTTCTTCAGTTGCTTGGCGTTGGCGAACAGCGAAGCCATGGCGTTGTTGGCCGGGGCTGCGGTGGGTGTTTCCTTGCGTGGTGCACTGTTTTCCGAGCGGCTTTGCGACTGGCGCGGCGCGGAACCTGGACGTGCGCCACGGGCACCGTCGATTTTCTCGCCAGGGGTATCGCTCATGCGCATCGACAGGCCCACGCGTTTGCGCGGGATATCGACCTCCATGACCTTGACCTTGACCACATCACCGGCCTTCACCGCTTCACGAGGATCCTTGATGAACTTCTCCGAAAGCGCGGAGATGTGTACCAAACCGTCCTGATGCACGCCGATATCCACAAAAGCGCCAAAGTTGGTCACGTTGGTCACCACGCCTTCGAGGATCATCCCCAGTTGCAGGTCCTTGAGGTCTTCGACGCCGTCCTGGAACTCGGCGGTCTTGAACTCGGGGCGCGGGTCGCGGCCAGGTTTTTCCAGCTCTTGCAGGATGTCGGTGATGGTCGGCACGCCGAAGGTTTCGTCGGTGTACTTCTTCGGGTCCAGGCGCTTGAGGAACGCGGCATCGCCGATCAGCGAGCGAATGTCGCGGTCGGTTTCAGCAGCGATGCGTTGTACCAGCGGATAGGCTTCCGGGTGGACCGCCGACGAGTCGAGCGGGTTGTCGCCGTTCATCACGCGCAGGAAGCCGGCGGCCTGTTCGAAGGTTTTTTCGCCCAGGCGTGCGACCTTTTTCAGGGCTGCGCGGGTTTTGAACGCACCGTTTTCATCGCGATGGGTGACGATGTTCTGCGCCAGGGTGGCATTGAGGCCGGAAATCCGTGCGAGCAAGGCGACCGAGGCGGTGTTCACATCGACGCCGACCTTGTTCACACAGTCTTCCACCACTGCATCCAGGCCGCGCGCCAGTTTCAGCTGCGATACGTCGTGCTGGTACTGGCCGACACCGATGGATTTCGGGTCGATCTTCACCAGCTCGGCCAGTGGATCCTGCAGGCGGCGCGCGATGGATACGGCCCCACGGATCGACACATCGAGGTCCGGGAATTCCTTGGAGGCCAGTTCCGACGCCGAGTACACCGAAGCACCCGCCTCGGAGACCATGACCTTGGTCATTTTCATGCCTGGGTATTTTTTGATCAATTCCAGGGCCAGCTTGTCGGTTTCGCGGCTGGCGGTGCCGTTGCCGATGGCGATCAGGTCCACCGCGTGCTTGGCGCACAGGGCAGCCAGGATGGCCAGGGTCTGGTCCCACTTGTTGTGCGGCACATGTGGATACACGGTGGCGTGGTCCAGCAGCTTGCCGGTGGCATCGACCACGGCGACCTTGCAACCGGTGCGCAGGCCCGGGTCCAGGCCCAGGGTTGCACGCGGGCCGGCCGGCGCGGCCAGCAGCAGGTCGTGCAGGTTGTGGGCGAACACGTTGATCGCTTCGGTTTCGGCGCCGTCGCGCAGCTCGCCCAGCAGGTCGGTTTCCAGATGGGTGTAGAGCTTGACCTTCCAGGTCCAGCGCACGACTTCACCGAGCCACTTGTCCGCAGGACGATTCTGATTCTGGATGCCGAATTGTTGACCGATCATGCCTTCGCACGGGTGCATGGTGCCTGGCAGTTCGTCGCCGACTTTCAGCGCGGAGCTGAGAATGCCTTCGTTGCGCCCGCGGAAAATGGCCAGGGCGCGGTGGGACGGCATGCTTTTGAGCGGTTCATCGTGTTCGAAGTAATCGCGGAACTTGGCGCCTTCTTCCTCTTTGCCGGCGATGACGCGGGCGCTGAGGGTGGCTTCCTGTTTCAGGTAGTTACGCAGTTTTTCCAGCAGGTTGGCGTCTTCGGCGAAGCGCTCCATGAGGATGTACTTGGCGCCTTCGAGGGCAGCCTTGACGTCGGCGACGCCTTTTTCGGCATCGACAAAGCGCGCGGCTTCGGTTTCCGGGGCGAGGGACGGGTCGTTGAACAGGCCGTCGGCCAACTCGCCGAGGCCGGCTTCCAGGGCAATCTGGCCCTTGGTGCGGCGCTTCTGCTTGTACGGCAGGTACAAGTCTTCGAGGCGGGTCTTGGTGTCGGCGAGCTTGATATCGCGTTCAAGTTGCGGGGTCAGCTTGCCCTGCTCCTGGATGCTGGCGAGGATGCTGATACGCCGTTCGTCGAGTTCTCGCAGGTAGCGCAGGCGCTCTTCCAGATGCCGCAGCTGGATGTCATCGAGGCTGCCGGTCACTTCTTTACGGTAACGGGCGATGAAGGGCACCGTGGAGCCCTCATCCAGTAGAGCGACGGCCGCTTCGACCTGTTGTGGGCGTACACCGAGTTCCTCGGCGATGCGGCTGTTGATGCTGTCCATAAAACCACCTGAAATTCTTGAAAGCAGTTCACAGGCCCGGAAAACAAGGCCTTGCGCGGCTGGTTGAGCGGCCCGACTGGCGCCGCTGCCTGGGTCAATAGGCAGCCTATTGACCCTCGAAATAGAAAAAATCACGACAAGCAGATGAAAAAAACACCAGGCCGGCCATGGCATTGCCGGGCACTGAGGCGCGGCATTATAACCAGCGTTCCCTTCTTGGGGGGATTGCGCCAAGGGCGCGCGCACTGGTGGTTGGAGAAAAATCTGCTAACAATGCGTACCGTGCGTATAACGGCAGCTAAGCCATAATGCGCGCCAGATAAGAGGAGCATCCAATGAGCAGCACTGCACAAACTGCTGAAGGCGAAAAAATTCTCATCGTTGATGACGATCCGGGGCTGAGCAGCCTGCTGGAGCGGTTCTTCACCTCCAAGGGCTACCGTGCCCGCGCGGTGCCGAACACCGAGCAGATGGATCGCCTGCTGGGGCGCGAGGTGTTCAACCTGGTCGTGCTCGACCTGATGTTGCCGGGCGAAGACGGCCTGACCGCCTGCAAGCGCCTGCGTAGCACCAACAACCAGATCCCGATCATCATGCTGACCGCCAAGGGCGATGAGCTGAGCCGTATCAAGGGCCTGGAACTGGGCGCCGACGACTACCTGGCCAAGCCGTTCAACCCCGATGAGCTGATGGCCAGGGTCAAGGCCGTATTGCGTCGCCAAGCCGCGCCGGTACCCGGAGCCCCTGGCAGCGAAGACGAAAGCGTCACGTTTGGTGACTACGAATTGTCGCTGGCGACCCGTGAGCTCAAGCGTGGTGAAGAAGTCCACATGCTGACGACCGGTGAATTCGCGGTGCTCAAGGCGCTGGTGATGAACGCTCGCCAACCGTTGACCCGTGACAAGCTGATGAACCTGGCCCGTGGCCGTGAATGGGACGCCCTGGAGCGCTCTATTGACGTGCAGATCTCCCGTTTGCGCCGGATGATCGAACCCGATCCGTCCAAGCCGCGTTATATCCAGACAGTGTGGGGCGTGGGTTATGTGTTTGTGCCGGATGGTACGGCAACCAAGTAACCGATGATTTGCACAGGCGGGTATTCCGGAGTTCGATCCCAAGGGGTCGGCCGGATGCCCGGCGTCTGCAATTCTGCGAGCCATGTTCGCTCTTGCCAGGTGTCTAGCTGTCTTCTATGAAAACCCCGCTGTGGTTCCCGCAAAGCTTCTTCTCCCGCACCCTTTGGCTGGTGCTGATCGTCGTGCTGTTTTCCAAGGCGTTGACCCTCGTTTATCTGTTGATGAACGAAGACGTGCTGGTGGATCGTCAGTACAGCCACGGTGTTGCGCTGACACTGCGTGCCTATTGGGCTGCCGACCCGGAGAACCGCGAAAAAATCGCCAAGGCGGCGACCTTGACCCGCGTGGTGGGTGCAGGTGTGCCGGAGGGGGAGCAACATTGGCCATACAGTGAAATCTACCAGCGACAGATGCAGGCCGAACTGGGTGAAGACACCGAGGTGCGGCTGCGTATGCATGTCTCGCCAGCCCTGTGGGTACGGGCTCCGAGCCTGGGGGATGGATGGCTGAAAGTGCCGTTGTATCCCCATCCGCTGCGAGGGCAGAAGATCTGGAACGTACTCGGCTGGTTCCTGGCCATTGGCTTGCTTTCAACCGCCTCGGCCTGGATTTTCGTGCGCCAGCTCAACCAGCCGCTCAAGCGCCTGGTGTTCGCGGCCAGGCAACTGGGGCAGGGGCGCAGTGTGCGCCTGCCAATCAGCGACACGCCTAGCGAAATGACCGAGGTCTACAGCGCGTTCAATCAGATGGCCGAGGATGTCGAACAGGCCGGTCGTGAGCGCGAGCTAATGCTGGCCGGGGTTTCCCACGACCTGCGCACGCCGCTGACACGTTTGCGCCTGTCCCTGGAGTTGATGGGCAACCACACCGACCTTACCGATGACATGGTCCGTGATATCGAAGACATGGACGCGATTCTCGACCAGTTCCTGGCGTTTATCCGTGATGGTCGCGATGAAGTGGTGGAAGAGGTGGACCTGACCGACCTGGTACGCGAGGTCGTGGCGCCCTATAACCAGAACGGCGAGCAGGTGCATTTGCGCCTGGAACCGATCCAACCCTTTGCGTTGCGTCGGGTCTCGATGAAGCGCCTGCTGAACAATCTGATTGGCAACGCCTTGCATCATGCGGGCACTGAGGTGGAGGTCGCTGCCTATGTGTCTGGTGATACCAGCGCGCCTTATGTGGTGCTGAGTGTCATGGACCGTGGCGCCGGGATCGATCCGGCGGAGCTGGAGGGCATTTTCAACCCCTTTACCCGTGGCGACCGTGCTCGTGGCGGTAAAGGCACCGGGCTGGGGCTGGCGATTGTGCGGAGGATTGCTTCGATGCATGGCGGCAATGTCGAATTGCGCAACCGTGTCGATGGCGGGCTGGAAGCGCGGGTGCGCTTGCCGTTGGGGTTGATGTTGCCAAGAGATGCGGTCTAAACCACGACGAATATCAAATGTGGGAGCTGGCTTGCCTGCGAGAGGATGTAACAGTCGACATTGATGTTGAATGTTAGTCAGTCATCGCAGGCAAGCCAGCTCCCACAAGGGTTCGTGCCGTCTTCCAGGGCGTATTTCAGCCCTTGCCTTTGGTCCGGGTCATATTCGGCCCGCTGTTCTTCTCCAGATGCTGAATGATGATCCCCGCCACATCCTTGCCGGTGGTGGTCTCAATCCCTTCCAGGCCCGGTGAGGAGTTCACTTCCATCACCAGCGGCCCGTGGTTCGAGCGCAAGATATCCACACCTGCCACACTCAAGCCCATGACCTTGGCTGCTCGCAGGGCGGTCATGCGTTCTTCCGGGGTTATCTTGATCAGGCTGGCGCTGCCGCCTCGGTGCAGGTTGGAGCGAAATTCCCCCGGCTTGGCCTGGCGTTTCATCGCCGCAATCACCTTGTCCCCCACCACGAAGCAACGGATATCAGCGCCACCGGCTTCCTTGATGTATTCCTGGACCATGATGTTCTGCTTGAGGCCCATGAACGCCTCGATCACCGACTCTGCCGCCGTGGCGGTTTCACACATCACTACGCCAATGCCTTGGGTGCCTTCTAGTACCTTGATCACCAAGGGGGCGCCGTTGACCATCTCGATCAGGTCGGGAATGTCATCCGGGGAATGGGCAAAGCCGGTCACTGGCAAGCCGATACCTCGGCGCGACAGCAGTTGCAGGGAGCGCAGCTTGTCCCGGGAGCGGGCAATGGCCACCGATTCGTTGAGCGGAAACACCCCCATCATTTCAAACTGGCGCAGTACCGCGCAGCCGTAGAAGGTCACCGAGGCGCCGATACGCGGGATCACCGCGTCGAAGCCTTCCAGCGGTTTGCCCCGGTAGTGGATCTGCGGCTTATGACTGGCAATGTTCATATAGGCGCGCAACGTATCGATCACCACCATCTCATGGCCCCGTTCGGTGCCGGCCTCGACCAGACGACGGGTGGAATACAGACGCGGGTTACGCGACAGCACAGCGATCTTCATGCAACACCTGTGGCAGCAATAGTAGAGACCGGGAACACCGGCTTGTCTTGAACGTACTTGAGCCCGGGGTTGACCACCAATTGGCCGTCGATCAGGGCTTTGGAACCTAGCAACAGGCGGTAACGCATGGTTTTGCGGCAAGCCAGGGTGAACTCCACCCGCCATACCCGATCACCCAGGGCCAAGGTGGTGCTGATGACGTAGCGCACCTGCGCCTGGCCGTTGGAGCTTTTAATGGTTTTCATTGCCACCAGCGGTGCTTCGCAGCGCCGGTGGCGCAGTTGCACCACGCTGCCCAGGTGCGCGGTGAAGCGCACCCACTTTTCACCGTCACGCTCAAAAGGCTCGATCTCGGTGGCGTGCAGGCTGGAGGTACTGGCCCCGGTGTCGATCTTCGCGCGCAGGCCCGCCACTCCCAAATCGGGAAGTGCCACCCACTCGCGCAGACCGACAACGGTCAAATGGTCAAATGTCTTCAATATGAACAACCGGCAATCAGAAATATTTCCAAGTCAGACGACACTAGCGCCCAACTGCTCACGGATTGTGACAACCCAGGAACGTTGACGAGCGCTTGGAGCCGAATTCGCGGTATTCACGCAGAATATTCACCAAATGGCGACAGATATCTTCACGCCATGAAAAACCACGGCTGAAGGGAAACTGCCTGACACCTGGCGTATCTTAGGTGAGCCTTGGCGTTTGTGCGTCGAAGGGGTTCGACTGTTAAGTTGCGACATTTTTCAGAGCGAGGAATTCAAGTGGCTCAAAAGCAGGAAGAGGACGAAAAAGTCCGTTTGGACAAGTGGTTGTGGGCCGCACGTTTCTACAAGACTCGGGCCTTGGCCAAGGCCGCCATCGAGAGCGGCAAGGTGCATTGCCGTGGCGAGCGCTGCAAACCGGGCAAGGAGCCGCGCATTGGCGACGAGTTGCAGATTCGTGTTGGGTTTGAAGAGAAAACAGTGGTGGTAGAGGCGCTGTCCATCGTCCGCCGCGGCGCTCCCGAAGCGCAGGCGCTGTACACCGAGACCCCGGCCAGTATCGCCAAGCGCGAAAACGCCGCGGCCATGCGCAAGGCCGGAGCGTTGGGTATGAGCACTGATGGCAAACCGAGCAAGAAACAGCGTCGCGACCTGTTCAAGTTTCGCGGCAGTGGCAATGACGACTGAATGTCAGTTATCTGCTGTAGGAACTGGCTCAGGCGTTGTGGATCACGCTCGGGCGATCGCCCACACATTCAGTCAGAACGGGTGGCTGGCCAGCGGGTCATTGAGCAACTGAAACAGCCACTCGTCGAATATCACGCAAAGCATCTGGCCCGTGGGCCATAGCCAAAACACAGGAGCCCCAGAGCGAGTAAATTGCACAGGGCCAATCGCCCGAGGTTTCACTTGGCTTGGAACAAACCCGGATTGTTCATAAACTGTTTCCTCTTCGCTCTAAAACTCTCCACCTATCGGAAGAAGAGCGCACCAAATTGGTGCCAGGGCGCATAATTTTAGAAATATCGTCATCAATTCAGATACCCAGACCTATGACTGATCTACCGGATACCGACTTCACCCAACGTTTCCTCTTTGACGACAACGACGCTCGTGGCGAACTGGTTGCCCTGGAGCGCAGCTATGCCGAAGTCCTTGCCAAGCACCCCTATCCGGAGCCGGTCGCGCAGTTGCTCGGCGAGCTGATGGCCGCCGCCTCGCTGCTGGTGGGCACCATGAAGTTCGATGGCTTGCTGATTCTCCAGGCCCGCTCCGAAGGCCCGGTTCCCATGCTGATGATCGAGTGCTCCAGCGAGCGCGAAATCCGTGGCCTGGCCCGTTATGAAGAGGACCAGATCCCGGCGGACGCGACCTTGGCCGACCTGATGCCCAACGGCGTGCTGGCGTTGACCATCGACCCGACCGTTGGCCAGCGGTACCAGGGCATTGTCGACCTGGACGGTGAAACCCTGTCCGACTGCTTCACCAACTATTTCGTCATGTCCCAGCAAGTGGGCACCCGTTTCTGGCTCAATGCCGACGGCAAGCGCGCCCGTGGCCTGCTGTTGCAACAGCTGCCGGCCGACCGTATCAAGGACGAGGATGAGCGCGAAGAAAGCTGGCGCGGTCTCACTGCCCTGGCCGGTACCTTGACCGCTGAAGAGCTGCTGGGACTGGACAACGAAACCATCCTGCACCGCCTCTACCACGAAGAAGAGGTGCGCCTGTTCGATGCGCAATCGCTGCGTTTCCATTGCAGCTGTTCCCGCGAGCGTTCGGGCAATGCTCTGGTGAGCCTGGGCCTGGAAGATGCACAAAACCTTGCGGTGGAGCACGGTGGCAGAATCGAAATCGACTGCCAGTTCTGCAACCAGCGCTACCTGTTCGACGCTGCCGATATCGCCCAATTGTTCGCTGGCGCTGGCGTTGACACCCCTTCGGGTACCCACCACTAAAACGTTTAAGCACAGGTAAATCACCTGACAAACGCCGGATTAGAGGTGTTCTGACGGGAGGGCCCTACTCTTTTTGGGCTTTTCTGGCATAATCCGGCCCACTTTTTTCGCGGTAGTAGTGCGCAACTTTCTACTACAAAACGTTTGGAGCACTCGGCCATAGGCCGACGGGGAACCTCATGACGCAAGCCAATAACGCCGTATACACCGATCTGAGTGTTGACGATCTGGTCAAAGAAGCCCTGCAGCGCGGTGAAGGCGTGCTTGCCGATACTGGCGCGCTGGTCGTAGAAACCGGTCACCGTACCGGTCGTTCGCCGGTCGACCGTTTCATCGTTGAAGAGCCGTCCACCCAGGCCGCCATCGCCTGGGGCCCGATCAATCGCAAGTTCCCGGCCGACAAGTTCGATGCCCTGTGGGCTCGCGTCGAGGCCTTCAACAACGCGCAAGAGCATTTCGTTTCCCACGTTCACGTTGGTGCTGCGCAAGACCACTACCTGGCCGTGAAAATGACCACCCAGACTGCCTGGCAGAACCTGTTCGGTCGTTGCCTGTTCATCAACCCGGCCCAGTACAACCCGGCCGGTCGTGAAGAGTGGCAAGTGCTCAACGTTGCCAACTTCGAATGCGTACCTGAGCGTGACGGCACCAACTCCGACGGTTGCGTGATCCTCAACTTCGCCCAGAAGAAAGTCCTGATCGCTGGCATGCGCTACGCCGGCGAGATGAAAAAAGCCATGTTCTCGGTGCAGAACTTCCTGCTGCCGGCCGCTGACGTGCTGCCAATGCACTGCGCTGCCAACATCGGTGAAGAAGGCGATGTGACCCTGTTCTTCGGTCTGTCCGGCACCGGCAAGACCACCCTGTCCGCCGACGAAAGCCGTTACCTGATCGGTGACGACGAACACGGTTGGGGCGAGGGCGTGGTGTTCAACATCGAAGGCGGTTGCTATGCCAAGTGCATCGACCTGTCCGAGAAGAACGAGCCGGTCATCTGGAAAGCCATCAAGCACGGCGCGGTCCTGGAAAACGTCGTGATCAACGATGCCAAGCACGCCGACTACACCGATGTCAGCCTGACCCAGAACAGTCGCGCCGCGTACCCGCTGGAGCACGTTGCCAAGCGTTCCGAGCAGAACCTGGGTGGCGAGCCGAACGCAGTGATCTTCCTGACCTGCGACCTGACTGGCGTGCTGCCACCGGTGTCGATCCTCAATGAAGAGCAAGCGGCCTACCACTTCCTGTCCGGTTACACCGCACTGGTTGGCTCGACTGAAATGGGTTCGGGCAGCGGCATCAAGTCGACGTTCTCTACCTGCTTCGGCGCGCCGTTCTTCCCGCGTCCAGCTGGTGAATACGCAGAGCTTTTGATCAAGCGCATCCGCGGTTTCGGCTCCAAGGTCTACCTGGTCAACACCGGCTGGACCGGCGGCGGCTATGGTGTCGGCAAGCGCTTCAACATCCCGACCACCCGTGCAGTGATCGCAGCGATCCAGAGCGGCGCGTTGATCGGTGCGCAAACCGAGCACCTGGACACCATCAACCTCGACGTGCCATTGGCCGTACCGGGCGTTGAGACTGGCCTGTTGAACCCACGCAACACCTGGGCTGACAAGGCTGCCTACGACGAAGCAGCCAAGGCTCTGGCCGGCCTGTTCGTCGAGAACTTCAAGAAGTTTGAAGTGAGCGACGCGATCAAGGCAGCGGGTCCTAAGTTGTAAGATTCACTGGCTGTTAAAAAGCCGCCCCTAGTGGGCGGCTTTTTTGTGCGCAAGGGAATCTGAAATACCAGCCGCGCTGGGCTGCGAAGCAGCCCCAGTAAGCCGAATGTGCTGTATCAGATACACCGTGGCGGCTGGTTTTTGGGCTGCTTCGCAGCCCAGCGCGGACGATGCGGCGTTCCGACAAGCCCGCTCGCCACAGCAGCCCTATCTGCTTAGCAATGCCGTGATAGCAGAGTGTCAGTTGATAAATCTGGTACTGATACACCGCTATCGCGAGCAAGCCCGCTCCGAGATTAATGACTCGGTGTTTTTCAACTCAAATTTTCCAGCGTCTGCGTATCCCAGCCCTGAGTCTTGACGGCCAGGTAGAGCATGCCAATGGTTAGCGGCATCTTCTCGCCCCGGCCCTTGGCGCGATGTTTGAGGAACACGTCAAACACCGGTGGGTTGAAGTAACGGTAGGCATCATAGTCGCCCAGGTCGAGATCAAATGTCTGCTCCAGCGCTTCCATGAACTGCCTGGCTTCCGCGCCGTCGCACCCGAGGTCGAAGTTGAGCGAGGTTTTAAGGCGGATGGTCTTGTGCTTGGGCAGGCCGATTTCTTCATGCAGCAATTGCAGGAGCTGCTGCATGACGGGGTCTTCTGGGAAGTGCGGGGCCAGGTTCATGGTGGGGGCACGCCGGAGTGGGTGAGGGGGTTGGTCATGGCGGTAGCGGTACTTGTTGCGGGTGAAGAACAGTGCCAAGCCTATCAAGAACAGAGCGAGGGGGAGCAGTTGAATACTAAGAATGATCGCTACGTAAGGTAGCCAGAATGTCAGGATCAAGCCGCTTGCGATAAACGTGACAGCAAAACGTTTCCTGAGTGTGCAGTCGGTGATTTTGTAATACAGCAACAGATAAAAGGCGAAGAAGATCGCCGCCTGTAGATAGAGCATTTGACTATGGCTCATTTGAGTACACGTGTAGTGAGAGGCTGGAGCGCTGCGGGCCAATTCCCCCGCTGACCTGAGCCTCTAGGCCGATGATGATGTCTGCATGCTGGAAGTTGCGCAGCTGGCGCGATATCAAATCGCTGGTAGCTTTTTCGACCAGTGATTCTGCCTTGCTGGACATGAGCCCAATTGGGGCTGCCACCGCTCCAGATATAGTTTCTTTGATGACTTTGTTCCGGTTGTTCAAGCTATCTGCCTGTTTTCTAGTCAGCGGTTTTGAAATGACCACTGTCATGAGGCAAGGAAGGTCTTGGGCGAGCATTCGCTCATACAGATTTTGTAGTCGCAGGCGAACTTCCTGCGCTGAGGTCTTTGCTTCTAGTAAGCAAAGGCTGGCAAGTGCTTGCTTGTTGTTGGGTCGTACAGTGAAACGAATCACGCTGAACGTGACCCCGTAATGGCCAATGTATTGAGTCCTTTCAAGGTCCATGGATTTCTTGCCGAGAGGGTTGTGAGGGCGCTAGTTTCGGTCAAGCTTGGTTGATTCTGTAGGGGGTTGAGTTTGCACTGGAGGTAGTTTGGGAAGCGTATGGTGCCTTGCTTGGCGATTTCCTACAGAGGCTTCCGATACTTGAAGTTGGGCTAAGAGGCGCCCACCCATAGTTGGGATAAAAACCACGTCACATTTTGTATAAAATCCCGGCAAACAGCCTGAATTCAGCGTATGTTTCACCGCAAAATCTTGTAGGGCGATTCCGCCCACTACTTAAAGGGAGTTAAGCATGGGTTTGCTTCGTGTCGCTTCGGCGATGTCTTTGTGCGCGCTGGCGTTTGCCGTCCAGGCCGAGCAGTTGCCAATTGAAGTGCTCAGTGCGGTGGTCAAGGACCAGAAAATCGCCGATGCCGAAGTTTTGTTGCAACGCAACGGCGCACAGAACGTGGTGGGGCGCACCAATGCCCAGGGCCAAGTCACCCTCACCAGCGAAGCTGCCGACGGCGCTGACAACCTGCTGATCATCAAGAAGCCCGGCTACTCCAACCTGGTGGTCAAGTGCCCGTGCAAAGGCATGACCTACGCCATCAGCCCGGTGATGGAAAACCTCGACGGCCTGCGTGTGGTGTTGACCTGGGGGCAGACGCCTTCGGACCTCGACTCCCACATGATCTTCCCTGGCAATAACATCTACTTCAACAGCAAGACCGGCACCGACGCCGAGCTGGATGTGGATGACACCGACAGCTACGGCCCCGAAACCATCACCCTGCAGAAAAAACACTACGGCGAAAGCTACGTCTACGCCGTGCATGACTTCTCCAACCGCACCAATACCGGTTCCACGGCACTCTCCGAGAGCCAGGCCAAAGTGTTTGTGTACATGGGCCAGTCCCTGGTACGTACCTACTACGTGCCGACCAACCGCACCGGCAACTTGTGGACGGTGTTCCGCATGACTGGCAGCGGCGACTTCCAGGACATCAATACCTTCACCGGCGTGCTGGTCGAAGCCAAGGATGTACTCAACGAAGTCAAACCCCTGCTCAACGATAGCGTTGCCGTGGATGCCGTGGTGGTCAGTTCCGCAGTCCAGGGTGATGCGAAAAAGCTGAACCTCAAAGGCGAAGCGGCCTACCAGGCCGGTAACCTGGACCAGGCGATCGACTACTTCCGCCAGGCCATCGAGCTGGACAATTCCTTCGGCAAAGCCTACGGCAACCTCGGCCTGGCCTATCAGAAAGCCGGCAACACCGCCGAGTCGATCTGGGCCAACCGCAAGGCGATTGCCCTGGCCAGTGGCCCGACAGCCGCCACTGTGCGTGCCGGTTCCTACTACAACATCGCGCGGATCTACGAAGCGGCTGGGCAGTTTGCCGATGCGCTGCGTCACTACCAATTGGCCAAGGAACAGAAGGCCAACCCGGTGTATGACAAAGCTATTGAGCGTGTACAGAATCGCTGATTGAGTTGTAGTGAAGATCTAAAAATGTGGGAGCGGGCTTGCTCGCGAATGCGGTGGCTCAGTCAACAGAGACTGTGACTGAACCACCGCATTCGCGAGCAAGCCCGCTCCCACATTTGTTTTGGGGTGTTTTATAGATTGCCGTTTGCTACCGGCTTCGCCCCCGCAGCCTGTGTATCATCCTGTCTCTCTTTTACTCGCGACCTTTCTCGATGCGCTGAAAATACCGGGCTATGTTTTAAGCCTGTTCAGCGGTCAATGGAGTGACAGCTCATGCACGACACCCTCCAGCAGGTCTTTGGTTACCCACAATTTCGCCCGGGCCAGGAAGCGGCTGTCAGCGCCGTGCTGGCCGGTCGTTCGGCGGCGGCGATCTTTCCCACCGGTTCCGGTAAATCCCTCTGTTATCAGCTCTCAGCCGTATTGCTGCCGCACCTGACGTTGGTGGTGTCGCCGCTGTTGGCGTTGATGCAGGACCAGTTGGGCTTTTTACAGCGCCATGGTATTTCGGCCGGCAGCATCGATTCGGCGCAAAGTCGCGATGAAGCCAATGACGTCATGGCTCGTGCCCGCTCCGGCGAGCTGAAAATCCTGATGATTTCCGTGGAGCGCCTGAAGAACGAGCGCTTTCGCAACTTTTTGCACAGTGTTTCGATTTCGTTGCTGGTGGTGGATGAGGCGCACTGCATTTCCGAGTGGGGCCATAACTTCCGCCCGGACTACCTGAAGCTCCCTGACTACCAGCGCCAGTTCAAGATTCCCCAGGCACTGTTGTTGACGGCCACCGCGACACCCAAGGTGATTGCCGATATGCAGGCCAAGTTTGCTATCGCCCCCGCTGACGTGATCACCACCGGCTTCTACCGGCCCAACCTCAATCTGTGGGTGGAGCCGGTCACGGGCATGGACAAGCGCCGGCGCCTGGTGGAATGGATGGGCGCGCGGCCCAACCAGCCGAGCATCGTTTATGTCACCTTGCAGAAAACCGCCGAGCAGATCGCCGAGCATCTGAATCGCCATGGCATCCAGGCCGAGGCCTATCACGCAGGTTTACCTCACGATAAACGCGAGGGTATCCAGCGCCGGTTCATGGGCGGCCAGTCCAATTGCATCGTCGCCACCATCGCGTTTGGCATGGGCATCGACAAGAGTGACATCCGCAACGTCGTGCATTTCGACCTGCCCAAATCCATCGAAAACTACAGCCAGGAAATCGGGCGTGCCGGTCGCGATGGCCAGCCTTCCGAGTGCCTGGTGCTGGCCAATCGTGACAGCCTCAATGTGCTGGAGAACTTCGTGTACGGCGATACGCCGGAGCAGGCAGGCATCCGACTTGTGCTGGAGGACTTGCTGGCGGCCAGTGGCGAAGGGCAATGGGAGTTCCTGTTGCGAGCGCTGGCGGACCTGAGCAATATCCGCGAGCTACCGCTCAAGACCTTGCTGGTGCAGTTGGAGCTCAAGGGGGTGATCGCACCGCGCTACGCGTTTTACGCTGAGTATCGCTTCAAGTATCTGGTGGAGCCGGAGGTATTGCTGGCGCGTTTTTCCGGCGAACGGCAGCAGTTCGTCGCCGCGATCATCCAGGTGTGCAAGCGGGCCAGGAGTTGGGCCACCGTAGATTTCGACGCGCTGTATCAGCAGCACCAGGCCGAGCGTGGCCGGGTGGTCAAGGCGCTGGACTATTTCCAGGAGCTGGGGCTGATCGAACTGGAGAGCAAGCAGATGACCGAGGTCTACAGCCTGCTCGACACCGGGTTTGATCCCCTGGCCTTGAGCGCCGAGTTATACACAAGCTTCAAGCAGCATGAGGCCACAGAAGTGGCGCGGATTCATGGGATGCTGGCACTGTTCGCCAGCGAGCGTTGCCTGGGTTTTCGGTTGGCAGAGTATTTTGGCGATACGGATGCGCCCCGGCAGTGCGGGCATTGCTCGGTTTGTCATGGCCAGATCGCCCACTTGCCATCTCCCCCTGGCCTGGCGCCGCTTGTGGATAAACACTTTCAGGGATTGTGCGGCGATTTTATCCACAGGCATCATCAGCACACCGGCAGTTTGCCGGGTGCTGAGCGCCTGACGCGGTTCTTGTGTGGGATCAGCGTGCCGTTGTTTACCAAGCTCAAGGCCCGGGGGATTCCGGGCTTTGCTGCGCTGGAAGAGTATCCGTATGCCGAGGTGCGGGAGTGGGCCGAGGCGCACTTGGGCGACGTGTAAATCAACTTCAACGAGACTTGTCCATGCCAGACTCAACGCCACAGCGTGCCGACTACCGTCACTTCCAGCCGATCATTACGCGCTGGCACGACAATGACGTGTACGGCCATGTGAATAACGTCACCTATTACAGCTTCTTCGACACGGCAGTGAACACCTACCTGATCGAGCAGGGCGGGTTGGATATCCATGACGGCAAGGTGGTGGGGTTTGTGGTGAGTTCGGCGTGCGACTATTTCGCCTCGATTGCCTTTCCCGACCACCTCGACATTGGCCTGCGGGTGGGTAAGTTGGGCAACAGTTCAGTGCAGTATGAATTGGCTGTGTTCAAGGCCGGTGAGGACGAAGCCTGTGCGGCGGGGCGGTTTGTCCATGTGTTTGTGGACCGGGCGACAAACCAGCCGGTGGCGATTGCGGGAGTGTTGCGCGAGGCGTTGCAGCGGTTGGTGATCTGACCCCGAACGCGTAAACGCCACCGAAGCAAATGTGGGAGCGGGCTTGCTCCCACAAGGGTTGTGCAGTGTTCTTTAGGTTTTACCGGTGACGGTAGTGATGCTTGTTCTTGCGATGGCCATAGGCATGACCGCGACCAGGGTGGTCGTCACGGTAGTAACGACGGTCATCACGCCCGCGATCGCGATAGCGACGGTCGTCGTCATCGCTCTTGTTGCCCATGTAGTTACCCAGCGCGCCGCCGGCGCCACCGCCTGCTGCCGCGCCGATCAGGCTGCCGGTGCTGCCGCCGACACTGCGTCCGACCACGTTGCCGCCCGCTGCGCCCAGTGCACCACCGATGGCGGCTTCACCACGGCTGCGTTTGTCTGCGCCCACTGCGCTGCCGCCAGCGCCGCCCAGGGCTGCACCAATGGCCGAGCCGGTATTGCCGCCAAGCTGTTGGCCGACGACCGAACCTAGAACCCCGCCCAATGCGCCGCCTACACCGGCTTCGGTGGTGCCACCGGCCATGGCTGCGCCACTGACCAGGCCAAGGGACAACAAGAGAATCGAGGAGAACTTCATAGGGGAACCTCAAGAGGATGACGGCGCGATCCTGAGGTTGCGAGAATTTTCTGACAATCGAATTCCGACCAGTGGTGCAGGTTGTATACAATTAGCTAAGTTACTGTTTTGACAAGGGAACTTAAGTCGTTTTTGCCGGTCTTTAACTACTTCGCAATGGCCGCTTTTATGCAAAAGCGGCCTTTTTTGTGCCAGGAACGATCAGGCGGTTTTGGCCATGATCAAACCATTCTCACTGGCCGCTTCCAGGCGAATCGCCACGAACTTGGAAGTAGGCGTATGGCTACCATCCCCCGTGCTTTCCAACGGCACCAGCGGGTTGACCTCTGGGTAATAGGCCGCCGCCTGCCCCGCCGGAATATCGAACGCCAGCAAGGTAAAGCCTTTGACCCGGCGTTCGCGGCCATCATCCCAGATCGACACGATATCGGCCTTCTGCCCTGGCTTGAAACCGAGGCGGATGATGTCGGCTTCGTTGACGAACAGCACATCACGCTGGCCCTTGACCCCACGATAGCGGTCATCCAGGCCATAGATGGTGGTGTTGTACTGATCGTGGGAACGCATGGATTGCATGATCAGGTCGGGCAATTGGCCAGTGGCGCGGGTGCGTTCATGCACAAGATCCTTGGGCAGGATATTGGCGCGGAAATTGGCACGCCCTGACGGCGTGTTCCAGCGGCGTGCGCCGGCGCTGTTGCCCAGGTAGAAACCGCCTGGATGCTGCACGCGCTCATTGAAATCCTTGAAGCCGGGAATGGTATCGGCGATCAAGTCGCGGATGCGGCGGTAGTCGGCCACCAGCCAGTTCCAGTCCACGGGTTTGCTGCCCAGCGTGGCGGCGGCGATACCCGCCAGAATCGCCGGTTCCGACTTCATCAGCTTCGACAGCGGCTGCAGTTGGCCATTGGAGCCGTGCACCATGCTGAACGAGTCTTCCACGGTCACCGCCTGCGGGCCGTCGGCTTGAATATCAATGTCGGTGCGGCCCAGGCACGGCAGGATCAAGGCTTGTTTGCCGTGGGCCAGGTGGCTGCGGTTGAGCTTGGTGCTGATCTGCACCGTCAGGTCGCAGTTGCTCAGGGCCTGGAAGGTGCGTGGGCTGTCAGGCGTGGCTTGGGCGAAGTTGCCGCCCAGGCCGATAAACACTTTGGCACGGCCTTCAAGCATGGCGTGGATCGCTTCGACCACGTTATGCCCATTGTCACGGGGTACCTTGAATTGGAAACGGCGTTCCAGGGCATCGAGAAAGGCCACGGGCGGCCGTTCGTTGATTCCCATGGTGCGGTCGCCCTGCACGTTACTGTGGCCGCGTACCGGGCACAGGCCGGCACCAGGGCGGCCGATGTTGCCGCGCAGCAGCATCAGGTTGGCGATTTCCTGGATGGTCGGCACCGAGTGCCGATGCTGGGTGATGCCCATTGCCCAGCACATGATCACGTTCTTGCCTTTGGCATACATCCGCGCAGCTTGTTCGATCTCGACCAACGGCAGGCCGGACTGCGCGACGATTTCTTCCCAGGAGGTGTCGTCGATCTTCGCCAGGTAATCCAGCACATTGACCGTGTGTTCATTGAGGAAGTCGTGGTCGAACACCGCGTCCTTGCCTTCGGCCTGGGCCTGGCGCTCCCACAGCAGCAGGAACTTGGCCATGCCGCGCAGGATGGCCATGTCGCCACCCAGTGCCGGACGGAAATACGCGGTGTTGGTTGGCTTGTCGCCGTTGGTGAGCATTTCCAGCGGATGTTGCGGGTTTTGGAAGCGTTCCAGGCCACGCTCTTTGAGCGGGTTGATACACACCACCTGGGCGCCGCGCTTCACCGCTTCGCGCAGCGGTTCGAGCATACGTGGGTGGTTGGTGCCGGGGTTCTGGCCCCAGACAAAAATCGCGTCGGCGTGCTCGAAATCGTCAAACGTCACCGTGCCTTTACCCACGCCCACGCTTTGCGCCAGGGCCACACCGCTGGCTTCGTGGCACATGTTCGAGCAATCGGGGAAGTTGTTGGTGCCGTAGGCCCGCACGAACAGTTGATACAGGTAGGCCGCTTCATTGCTGGCGCGGCCCGAGGTGTAGAACTCGGCCATGTCCGGGCTTGGCAGGGCTTGCAAGTGCTGGCCGATCAGGTCGAAGGCCGCTTCCCAACTGATGGGCTTGTAGCGGTCGGTCTCGGCGTCGTAGCTCATCGGCTCGGTCAGGCGGCCCTGGTATTCCAGCCAATAGTCGCTTTGTTCCAGCAGCGCGCTGACGCTGTGTTTGGCGAAGAACGCGGCATCGACCCGGCGCTTGGTAGCTTCCCAGTTGACCGCTTTGGCGCCGTTCTCGCAGAACTTGACCATGCCGCTTTCCGGCGAGTCGCCCCAGGCGCAACCTGGGCAGTCGAAGCCGCCGTTCTGGTTGGTCTTGAGCATCATGCGCAGGTTTTTCAGCGCGTTATCGCTGGTCAGCCACGCCTGCGCCACGCTGATCAGCGCGCCCCAGCCGCCAGCCGGGCCTTTATAGGGCTTGTAGCGCGGGGTTGGGGTTTGGTCGGCTTGGTGATGATTGCTCATGGCTGGTACTCCATCGCAGGGCTGTAGACCCGCGGCGCGCTTTTCTGCGGCAGGTGGATAAGATTGAGGTTGTGCCGGCGTGCCCATTGCAGGGCCAGGCCGGTGGGCGACGACAGGCTGACCAGGGTCTGGATGCCCGCGCGCAGGACTTTCTGGATCAATTCGAGGCTGCAACGGCTGGTAACAATTGCCACGCCGCCTGCCGTCGGGATGCGCTGGCGGACCAGGGCGCCGATCAGTTTGTCGAGGGCGTTGTGCCGGCCGATGTCTTCGCGGCCCAGCAGCAGTTCGCCCTGGCCATTCATGAATACCGCCGCATGCACCGCGCCGCTGTACTGGCCCAATGGCTGAAAGGCGCTGATGCGCTGGCGCAAGCCCTCCAGCCACACGGCAGGCGGCAATGGTGCGCCAGGCAACACCTTGAGGTCGGGCAGCGCCTGCTCCACCGCTTCCACGCCACACAGGCCACAGCCGCTGGTGCCAGCCAGTTGCCGGCGCTGTTGCTTGAGGTTCCAGAAGGCGCGGCTGGAGATTTGCACCTGGGCGTACTGGGCTGAGCCTGCACCGCTCAGTTGCAGGTCGTAGATATCGCTGATGTCACTGATGATGCCGCTGCCCAGGCTGAAACCGACAATAAAGTCTTCAAGGTCGGTCGGGGTCACCAGCATCACGGCCTGGCTGATGTCGTTATAGGCAATCGCCAACGCGACTTCCTCGGCCAGTGCGGTACTGGCCGATTCCGTGTGTTCGAGGTTGCAGTACTGATAACTCTGGCTGGCGGTGGGCGCGGGCGTTGTCAGGGCGGGCGCCGCGCACGCTGGGCGCTGGGCGTTCATGAAGTCTAGTCACCGGCGAAGTGTTCAGCGTGAAGACTAGGCGCGACAAAGGGTCGCGTCTAATCGTCAGTACTGATCTACCGATAGATGACGTCGATCAAGGTTCCAGCAACGATTACTGATAGAGCGCGAAACACGCCTCGGCCAGTGCCGAACGCGGCGCGCTGCGGCGCATGATGAGCCCCAGTTTGGCCAGGGTCTGCGCGTTTTCGATGGGTTGCAGCCGCAGGTGTTCGGTCAGGGCGTCGAGGCCGCCGTCCAGGGGCATCACCGCACAACACAGGCCGCCGTGCACGGCCTGCAGCAACTGATGGACGGCATCGGTTTGCAGCAACGGTTGTGGCGTCAGGCCCCGGCTGTGGAAGTTATGGTCGATGGATTGGCGAAAGTGCATGCCGCTGGTGAGCATGCCCAGAGGCAGCTCGATCAGCGCCTCCCAGCTCAGGGGCCTTTCGCCAAAACTGAAGAACCGTTGGTCGTACAGCAGGCCCATGCGGGTTTCGTCCAGGGCCAGGGAGTCAAAGCGCTCGGCGTCCAGGCGCTCAAGGTAGGACACGCCCAGGTCCAGGCGATTGCTCGCCAGTTGCTCAAGGATCTGTTCAGAACTCAACGCCGACAACTCAAAGCGCAGGCTGGGGTGTTGCTTGTGCAGTTGTTGCATCAAGGCCAGTGGATCAAAGCTCGACAGCGGCACCACGCCCAGGCGCAATGTCCCCACCAGGTTGCCCCGGCAGGCTGCCGCCTCGGCCTGCAGGCCGTCATAGGCCGCCAGCACCGTACGCGCCCACGCCAGCACCCGTTCGCCTGGGGCGGTAAAGCCCTCAAAGCGCTGGCCGCGATTGACCAGCGGCAGTTCCAGCTCTTCTTCCAGGCTGCGCAAGCGCATCGACAGCGTCGGCTGGGTAATGTGGCAGCGCGCGGCGGCCTGGCCGAAGTGACGGGTTTCGTCGAGGGCGATGAGGAATTTCAGTTGTTTGATGTCCATCTTCGCTCCGGGGCTCTTATTCCAATGGCGTAGGGATTCTAGCGCGTTTGCGTCATTGGTCGGACTGGAACCAAGGTCTGTAAGACTGGTCTAGTCTTTGGCATCTGGAAACCCAATCCCAAGGAGAGCGCACTATGAGTCTTTTTAGCTTTATCAAAGAAGCCGGCGAAAAAATCGTTGATCTGTTGACGCCGGGTAATGCGAACGCGAGTGAGCAGTTGAAGGATCACGTTGCCAAGGTTGGTCTGGGTAACCCGAATGTGCAGACCACGGTGGACGGCGACAAGGTGACGGTCACCGGTGAAGTCGCCAGCCAGGAAGAGAAAGAGAAGATTCTGTTGGCGCTGGGCAATATTGCCGGCGTGGCTACTGTTGACGATCAGATTACCGTGGCCCCAGGGGCCGTAGTGGTGGCTTCGCGCTTTGTCGTGGTGAAAAGCGGCGATACCCTCAGTGCGATCTCCAAGACCGTTTATGGCGATGCCAACAAGTACAACAAAATCTTCGAGGCCAACAAGCCGCTACTGTCGCACCCGGACAAAATCTACCCAGGGCAGACGCTGCGTATTCCTGAGTAAGCTTGTCCCCTTGTAGGAGCGAGCTTGCTCGCGAAGGTCGTTAACGATGACGCGGACATCCTGAATGAAAGCGCTGTCTAGACGTTTTTCGCGAGCAAGCTCGCTCCTACAACGGTAATCCTGAAATCAATTCCCGGTAATCCCCCACAGCAGCAAACTCCGCCGTATCCTTAGGCCCCTTGCGGCTGTCCGGCTGTTTGACCGCCAGCAAATGCCCTACGCCAAAATCCCGTGCACTGCGCAGAATCGGCAACGTATCGTCGATAAACAGGCTGCGCGCCGGGTCGAAGTCGATGTCCGCTTGCAATGCGTCCCAGAACTGCGGGTTTTCCTTGGCAAAACCATAGTCATGGGAGCTGATCAGGCGCTCGAAATATGGCGCCAACTCAATGCGTTCCAGCTTCAACGACAGCGAGTCGCGGTGGGCATTGGTGATCAGGATCACGCGTTTTCCGGCCTGTTTGATGGCTGCCAGGAAGGTATCGGCATCCGGTCGCAGGGCGATCAGGTGGGCGGTTTCCAGCTTGAGTTCGCGCACCGGGATCTTCAATTCGGCGCTCCAGAAGTCCAGGCAATACCATTGCAACTGTCCGGCGTTACGCTCGAACAGCGGCTGCAATTCCATCTCGGCCATGGCCTGGCTCACCCCGTGCAGTTCGGCATAGCGCCGGGGCAGGTGCTCCATCCAGAAGTGGTTGTCGAAATGCAGGTCGAGCAAAGTGCCGTCCATGTCCAGCAGGACGGTATCGATATCGGACCAGGGCAATGGAGGCATGGTGGGTTCTCAAGCAGGTAAGTAAATATATCCGACACAGACAATCGGAAAAGCCACGGTATAGTAACCCGATCACGCCAAGGAGCCCTTTATGCGCCAGAAACCCACCGTCCTCGCCCGCGAAATTGTCGCCAGTAGCCGTTTGTTCCGCGTGGAGCAAGTGCAGTTGCGCTTCTCCAATGGCGTTGAGCGGACCTACGAGCGCCTGGTGGGCCGTGGCGCAGGGTATGGCGCGGTGATGATCGTGGCGATGATCGACGCTGACCACGCGCTGCTGGTGGAAGAATACTGCGGCGGCACCGATGAATATGAGCTGTCCTTGCCCAAGGGCCTGATCGAGCCGGGCGAAGACGTGCTGGCGGCGGCCGACCGTGAACTCAAGGAAGAGGCGGGCTACGGCGCACGGCAGTTGGAGCACTTGACCGAACTGTCCCTTTCCCCCGGCTACATGAGCCAGAAAATCCAGGTGGTGCTGGCCACCGATCTGTACGAAGAACGCCTGGAAGGTGACGAGCCCGAGCCGATGCGCGTGGACCGGGTCAACCTGCGCGAGCTTGCGCAACTGGCGCAGAACGCGCAGTTCAGCGAAGGCCGTGCCCTGGCTGCGTTGTACCTGGTGCGAGACCTGCTGACCCAGCGCGGAGCGTACCAGCCATGAGCGAATTGTTCCTCGGCCACCCGTACATTGCTCCGGTGATTGAACTGGCCCGCCAGGCCGGCGAGGTCATCCTGCCGTACTGGCGCGCCGATGTGGCCGTGACGGCCAAGGCGGATGATTCGCCGGTCACCGCCGCCGACCTGGCCGCCCATCACCTGATTCTCGCCGGCCTCACCGCGCTGGACCCGAGCATCCCGGTGCTGTCGGAAGAAGACGCCGATATCGACCAGAGCGTGCGCGCTGGCTGGCAGCGCTGGTGGCTGGTGGACCCGCTGGATGGCACCAAGGAATTTATCAGCGGCAGTGAAGAGTTTACCGTCAACATTGCCTTGATCGAACACGGGCGGGTGGTGTTTGGCGTGGTGTCGATGCCCACTAGCGGCCGCTGTTACTTCGGTGGTGCTGGCCTTGGGGCGTGGCGCTCCGATGTGAATGCTGCGCCCCGGCAGATCCAGGTGCGGCAGAAGCCCGCCGTAGGCGAGGCGTTTACTGTGGTTGCCAGCCGTCGCCATACCAGCCCTGAGCAGGAGCGCTTGCTCGACGGTTTGAGTGAAGGGTTGGGGGCGTTGAAACTGGCCAATATCGGCAGCTCCCTGAAATTTTGCCTGTTGGCCGAAGGCAGCGCCGATTGCTATCCACGCCTGGCGCCGACCTCACAGTGGGACACCGCCGCCGCCCAAGGCGTGCTGGAGGGCGCAGGCGGCGAAGTGTTGGAGTTGAATGGCCAGCCGTTCAGCTACCCGGCGCGTGCGTCGCTGTTGAACCCGTTCTTCCTGGCCTTGCCGGCCAAGGCTGCGTGGCGCGAGCGCTTGCTGGCGCTGGCCCGTTCTTGAAGGCAATGCAGAACAAAATGTGGGAACGGGCTTGCTCGCGAATGCGGCAGGTCAGTCAGCACATGTATTGACTGACACTCCGCTATCGCGAGCAAGCCCGCTCCCACATAAGCCCTGTGCCCACATTGGTTATGCGTTGTGGGGTTTAGCGGTGCAGGACGTACTGCCCGGTAAACGCCACCGCCTGCTCTTCACTGCCCTCATTCACAATCCACGTCTGCAACGCCAGCCGCGCCCGGCCATGGCGTTTGTAGGTCGCCAAAAAGCGCTTCCACACCTTGTCCTCCGGGGCCTGGCAAATCGCCGTGGCGTCCTGGGTGACAGGCAGCGGGTAGCTGATCTGCCCTTCCTGGATCACGATGTGCCCGTCTTCGATCCCTTCCTCGCGCAATTGCAGGTGCAGCCAGCCCCAACCCGCCAGCACGGCGCCGCAGTACAGGCTGCCGCCGAACATGGTGCTCTTGTGGTTGATATTGGCTTGCAAGGGTAAGTGCAGGCGCAGTTGCCGATCCTGCCAGTCGAGTACCTTGAGGCCCATCTCCCGGGTCAGGGGGATGTCATGGTGCAGAATGGATTCCAGGTAACGGCTATCGCGGCTCATGGCGGTCTCTTGGCGGGTGGGAAAGGTCATTCGTCATCGGCGTGCTGGTTACCGCTGTCGGCAAAGTTCAGCCCATGCTTGCGCAGCTTGTCATGCAGGGTTTTGCGCGGCACCCCCAGGGCTTCGGCCAGGCTGCGCATGGAGCTGTGAGGGCGACCGAGTTCGGCGGCGATCAAGGCTTTTTCAAAGTGTTCGACTTGCTCACTCAAGCCTCCGGTAGACATCGGCACACCGGGCGCCGGCCCGTCCGGTGCGCTGTCCAGGGCCAATTCCAGGCCAAGGGCGAAGCGTTCGGCGACGTTTTGCAGTTCGCGCACGTTGCCGGGCCAGTTATGGCGCAGCAGCATTGCCCGTTGGCCGGGTTGCAACTCATGCAGCGGCAGGCCGTGGCGGCTGCTGGCCTCGTCGGCGAAGTGCTGGAACAGCATCAAGGCATCTTCGCCACGCTCACGCAGGGGTGGAATGCGCAGTGGCGCGACATTCAGGCGGTAGTACAAGTCCGCACGAAAGCGGCCCTGGTCGGCGGACTGGCGCAGGTCTTCCTTGGTGGCTGCGATGATGCGGATATCCAGCGGGATCTGCTGATTACCCCCCAGGCGCTCGACCACACGCTCCTGCAACAGGCGCAGCAACTTGACCTGCACATCCAGGCTCATGCTCTCGATTTCATCGAGGAACAAGGTCCCGCCGTTGGCAAATTCGAACTTGCCGATCCGCCGCTTCTGCGCCCCGGTAAATGCTCCCGGTTCATGGCCGAATAGTTCGCTTTCCACCACGGACTCAGCCAGCGCCCCGGCGTTGATGGCAACGAAGGGCCCGGTGCGGCGGTTCGACAGGTCGTGCAGGGCGCGCGCCACCACTTCCTTGCCGGCCCCGGTTTCACCGAGGATCAGCACATCGGCGCGGGTCGCCGCCAGCGCACCAATCTGCTCGCGCAGGCGCAGCATTGGCGCCGATTGGCCCACCAGGCGCGTGCTCAGTTGCTGGCGATCGCTCAAGGCCAGGCGCAGGCTGCGGTTGTCCAGCACCAGTCGGCGCAGGGCCAGGGCGCGGCGTACGCTGTCGAGCAGGGCGTCGCTGGCAAAGGGTTTTTCGAGGAAATCATAGGCGCCGGCGCGCATCGCCTGCACCGCCAGTGGCACATCGCCGTGGCCGGTGATCAGCAGCACCGGCAACTCCGGATCCTGGCCGTGGAGTTCGGCGAGCAGCTCCAGGCCGTCCATGCCGGGCATGCGAATGTCGCTGACCACCACCCCCGGCCAGTCGCGCGACAGCTGCGCCGTAAGGCCGGTGGCTTCGCCAAGGGGCAGGACTTTCAGCCCGGCCAGGTCCAGGGTCTGGCACAGGGCCTGACGCAAGTGTGGATCGTCGTCGATCAACACCACCTGAATCTGGTTATCGATACTCATACACTGCGGTCCTCGGACGGTTGCAGACTGACGCCGGGTGCTCCGGCGCGCAGTTTCAAGGTTATCAGTGCGCCGCCTTCCTTGTGGTTGGCGAACAACAGTTCACCACCAAAGGCACGCATCAGGGTGTCACAGATGGCCAGGCCCAACCCCAGGCCCTGGGTCCGGGTCTTGGTGGTGTAGAAGGGCTCGCCGGCGCGGCCCAGGGCCTCCATGCAGAACCCCGGCCCGTTGTCGCGGATGTACAGGTTGACGCCCTGTTCGGTGGATTCGGCACTCAGCCACAGTTTGCGCGGCGGACCTTTTTCGGTCAGGGCGTCCAGGGCATTGGCCAGCAGGTTGCCCAGCACTTGGCGCAAGCGGGTTTCCCCGGCTTCTACCCACAAGGATGCCTCTGGCAAGTCGCGGATCAGCTCCACTTCCATGGAGCGCCGGCGCTTGGCCAGCAACGCCAGTGCATCGTCCAGGGCCGGCTGCAGGGCCACGCTTTCCGGGGCATGGCGGTCGCGGCGGGCAAACGCGCGCAAATGCGCGATGATCGAGGCCATGCGCCCGGTCAGTTCGCTGATCAGCTTGAGATTGCCCCGGGCATCGTCGGTGCGCTGGTGGTCGAGGAGAATCTCGGCGTTTTCCGCGTAACTGCGGATGGCCGCCAGGGGTTGGTTGAGTTCATGGCTGATACTGGCCGACATGGTGCCCAGCGCCGACAGTTTCCCGGCCTGCACCAGATCGTCCTGGGCGCGCACCAGTTCCTGTTGGGCATTTTCGCGCTCCAGCACTTCCTGGCGCAGGCGGCGGTTGAGGCCTTCGAGGTCGCTGGTCCGTTCGGCCACGCGCATTTCCAGCTCGCGCCGGGCCTTGGCTTCAAAGGCAATGCGTTCCAGGTAATGACGCCTGCGCTGCATCATCAGGCCCAGCAGCAGCATCAGCACCAGCAAGGTCGCGCCGCCGACCGCGACTACCGTGCGTACAGGGCGATCGATCAAGGTGCGCGGAGCGAGGATTTCCACATTCCAGCCGGTTTCGGCGATTTCGGTGGATTGGCGCAGCCAGGCGCTGGAGCTGAAATTCAGGGGCTGCGGATCGCGGGTCGGGTAGGGCTGGATCGCGATGATGGCCTGGCGCTCGGCCTCGGTCAGTGGCCGGGTGGTGCGAAAACGCCATTGTGGGCGTGAGGTCAGGATCACCACGCCATTGTGGTCGGTGACCAGCAATTGCTCGGGGGTCTGGCCCCAGAGGCTTTCGGTGTGGTCCAGGTCGACCTTGACCACCAGCACGCCGATCACATGCTCGTCTTCGCGGACTGCGGCGGCGAAGAAATACCCGCGCTTGGCCGACGTGGTCCCCAGGCCGAAGAAACGACCCAGGCGCCCGGCCATGGCCTCACTGAAGTAAGGCCGAAAAGAAAAGTTGCGGCCGACGAAGCTGTCTTGTTTGTCCCAGTTCGAGGCGGCCAGGGTCTTGCCGCGAGTGTCCATCAGGTACATCACTTCCACGCCCGCCTGGGCCGCTACCTGCTTGAGCAATTGGTTGGCGGCGACCAGGTTGGTACTGACGTGGGGCGCTGCCAGGGCGGTGCGCAGGGCCGGCAGGTCGCCGAGGATTTGCGGCAACACTTCGTAGCGGTGCAGGGTACCCAGCAGGTTGGCGACGTACAGGTCGAGGGTCTGGCGGTTCTGCCCGGCCAGCTCGCTGCGGTAGTAACGCTCGGCCAGATGCTCCAGCGGCCACAGCAGTGGCGCCAGGCACAATGCCAGCAAGGCCAGGCTGCGCCAGCGGGGTCTGCGTGGAAGGGGTGGAGTCATGTAAGTCTGCGCCTGTGGGTACAGGCGCATTATGCCTAGTGCTGCTGTGCAAGACACTCGCGCAATGCTTCGCGCCACTGCGGTTGGCTAACGTGCCAGTGTTGTTGCAGGCGGCTGCAATCGAGGCGCGAGTTCAACGGGCGTTTGGCGGGCGTTGGGTACTCACTGGCGCGAATCCCTTCCAGCGCGGCGCATGCCTTGCCTTCGGCCAGCAGTTGCTCGCCGATGGCCTGGGCAAAGCCGAACCATGAGGTTTCGCCCTGGGCTGTCAGGTGATACACGCCCCAGTCCCCGGCCTGGCCAGCCTGCCAGCGCTCGATCAGGGCGCGGGTGCTGTTGGCGATGGTCCCGGCCCAGGTCGGCGCGCCAATCTGGTCGGCGACGATACGCATGTGAGGTTTTTCCTGGAGCAGGCGCTGCATGGTCAGCAGGAAATTCTTGCCGTGGCTCGAATACACCCAACTGGTGCGCAGGATCAGGTACTGACCACCCACTGCCGCGATGGCCTGTTCGCCCGCCAGTTTGCTCGCGCCGTAGACACCCAACGGGTTGGGAGCATCGTCTTCGGTGTAGGGCGCAGGCTTGCTGCCGTCGAACACGTAGTCGGTGGAGTAGTGGATCAGCGGGGTGCCCAAGGCCTTGGCTTCTTCGGCCAGGATACCGGGCGCCGTGGCATTGATCGCGAAGGCCACATCGGGCTCGTTCTCGGCCTGATCGACAGCGGTATGCGCCGCCGCGTTGATGATCAACCCGGGGCGATGGCTGCGTACCTGTTGGCGGATCTGCTCGGGGTTGGCCAGGTCGAGCTGGTCGCGACCGAGCACGACCAACTCCCCCAGGCCCTGGAGCCGCTGTTGCAGCTCGCGGGAAACCTGGCCGTGTTGGCCGGTGATGAGGATTTTCAACGGCGTGCCGCTCACATTCATTTGGTTTCCCCGGCTAGGGCGAACAGGTACTGGCCATAGCCAGTCTTGCCGAAGTATTTGGCCCGTTCGAGCAAATGGTCGCGGTCGATCCAGCCGTTCTCGTAGGCGATCTCTTCCAGGCAAGCCACTTTCAGGCCCTGGCGGTGCTCGATGGTCTGAACATAGATCGAGGCTTCCAGGAGGCTGTCATGGGTGCCGGTATCGAGCCAGGCGAACCCACGGCCGAAACGCTCGACATGCAGGTCGCCACGCTTGAGGTAGGCATTGTTGACGTCGGTGATCTCCAGCTCGCCGCGTGGCGATGGCTGGACGGCCTTGGCGATCTTGACCACATCGTTGTCGTAGAAGTACAGGCCGGTCACGGCATAGCTGGATTTCGGCTTGGCAGGTTTTTCTTCGATGGAAAGCGCGCGGCCTTCACCGTCGAAATCAATTACGCCGAAACGCTCCGGATCGTTGACCCAGTAGCCGAATACCGTAGCGCCGGATGGACGCTTGGCAGCGGTGCGCAGTTGCTCGCCGAAGTGCTGGCCGTGGAAAATGTTGTCGCCCAGGATCAGGCACACCGGGTCATTGCCGATGAATGCTTCGCCGATAAGGAAGGCTTGCGCCAGGCCGTCGGGCGATGGTTGCTCTGCATAGCTAATCTGCACGCCAAACTGGCTGCCATCGCCCAGCAGATTGCGGTATTGCGGCAAGTCCACCGGCGTGGAAATCACGAGGATCTCTTTGATTCCGGCCAGCATCAGCACGGAAATCGGGTAGTAGATCATCGGTTTGTCGTACACCGGCAGCAACTGCTTGGAAACCCCCAGGGTAATGGGGTGCAGGCGTGTCCCGGAACCACCGGCCAGTACGATTCCCTTCATCATGCAATCAGGTCCTTCGCGTCGGTGCTGCCGAGGCGTTCGCCCTGATAGCTGCCGTCCTGGACCCGACGGCACCATTCCAGATTATCCAGGTACCACTGCACGGTCTTGCGCAGGCCGGTCTCGAAGGTTTCTTCCGGAACCCAACCCAGTTCGCGCTCGATCTTGCTGGCATCGATGGCGTAGCGCTGGTCGTGGCCTGGGCGGTCCTTGACGAAGGTGATCAGGTCGGTGAACTGGGCAACGCCGGCCGGGCGCTGTGGCGCCAGCTCTTCGAGCAGTGCGCAGATGCCACGGACCACATCGATGTTCTTCTGCTCGTTGTGCCCGCCGATGTTGTAGGTCTCGCCCACCACACCTTCGGTGACCACTTTGAGCAGCGCACGGGCGTGGTCTTCGACAAACAACCAGTCGCGCACTTGCAGGCCGTCGCCGTACACCGGCAGGGCTTTGCCTGCCAGGGCATTGAGGATCACCAGCGGGATGAGTTTCTCGGGGAAGTGGAACGGCCCGTAGTTGTTCGAGCAGTTGGTCAGCAGCACCGGCAAGCCGTAGGTGCGCTGCCAGGCACGGACCAGGTGGTCGGACGCCGCCTTGCTGGCGGAGTAAGGCGAGCTTGGCGCGTAAGGCGTGGTTTCGGTGAACAGGTCATCTACACCATGCAGGTCGCCATACACTTCGTCGGTGGAAATGTGGTGGAAACGGAAGGCGCTCTTGGCCGGCTCTGCCAACTGTTGCCAGTAGGCGCGAGTGGCTTCAAGCAGGCTGTAGGTGCCGACGATGTTGGTCTGGATAAAATCCGACGGACCGTCGATGGAGCGGTCGACATGGGACTCGGCCGCCAGGTGCATGATGGCCTGGGGCTGGAAGCGTGCCAGCACTGCGCTGACAGTGGCCTGGTAGATGATATCGGCCTGGACGAACTCATAGCGGGTGTTGGTCGCGATGCTGGTCAGCGACTCAAGATTACCGGCATAGGTCAGTTTGTCGAGGTTGAGAACTTCATGTTCAGTGTTTTGAATCAAATGGCGGATCAGTGCGGAGCCGATAAAACCGGCGCCGCCGGTAACAAGAATACGCATGTCGAGAGGCCTTTTCCTTAGACGGACATTGAGCGAATGGGGCATAGCTTGCGGGCTTGCGGTGGGCGGTGCAAGAGGCGGTGGTCAGATTGGCTCGGCTTGCGTGCTTAAAGAAGACAATCGCAATAGGTTGGGGTTGCATCAGACCTGATAACAATGGCGATATAAGCGCCAGATAAAAAACCAGGGGCTGTCAGATGTTGCTCGATACATTGATCCACCGCGCCAGTTTGCCGTGCCCACAGGTCGGACCTGGGCAAGCCTTGCAGTTGCTTGAGCAGCATTACGGCCTCGGTGGCACGCTGCAGTCCCTGGGCAGCCAGCAAGATCTCAATTACCGGGTCGACAGTGATCGTGGGCGCTTCGTCCTGAAAATCTGCCGTGGCGAGTACGCGGCCATCGAGTTGCACGCCCAGCATGCGGCCCTGGCGCACTTGCAGGCACACGCCAGCGTCCGAGTGCCCAAGGTCATCAGCACCCTCGCCGGCGAACAACTGTTGAGTCTGACGGTTGCCGGGCAGGCCGTGCATCTGCGGCTGCTGGACTATATCGACGGCCAGCCGCTGACCCACCTGCCGCACCTGGATCGTGGGGTGATCGAAGGTTTCGGCCGGCTATGCGGGCAGATGAGCCAGGCATTGGCTGGCTTCACCCATGCGGGGCTTGCGCGCACCCTGCAATGGGACCCGCGCCACGCGCTGGAGCTGATCAGGCATTTATTGTCGACACTCGACAACGTGCCCCAGCGCGCGGCCCTGGAGCGGGTCGCGGTACAGGTCGAGCAGCACCTGCGCCCCTTGGCGGATCAATTGCCCTGGCAGGCCGCGCACATGGACATCACCGATGACAATGTGATGTGGCAGCGCGATACCCAGCAGCATTGGCAGGTGCAGGGCGTTATCGATTTCGGTGACTTGGTGCACACCTGGCGGATTGCCGATCTGTCGGTGACTTGCGCCGCGCTACTGCACCACGCCGAAGGTGACCCGTTTGCGATCCTGCCGGCGATCCAGGCCTATCACGCGCTGACTCCGTTGCAACCGCAAGAGTTGCAGGCGTTGTGGCCGCTGATTGTGGCCCGCGCGGCGGTCCTGGTGTTGAGCAGTGAGCAGCAACAGCGCCTGGACCCGGATAACACCTACCTGTTGAAGAATGCCGAGCACGAGTGGGAAATATTCCAGGTTGCCCTCTCGGTACCCTTCGAACTGATGGAAGCGGCGATCCTGGCGTGCGTCAGTACAAGCCTGGCGCCGCTGGCCAGCGAAGGGTTTGCCCCGCTGCTACCGAGCCTGGTGGGGCGCGAATTCGCACTGATCGACCTGGGCGTGCTCAGTCCGCATTTCGAGGCGGGAAACTGGGAAGCCCCCGGCATCGACCAACATCTATTACAGCAAGCGGCAGCGGTCCATGGCCTGGCGGCCAGCCGTTATGGTCAATATCGGCTGTCCCGCACGCTGCCTGACTGCGCGACCGAACCCGAGACCTTCGCGCTGCACGTCGAACTGCATGCGCCCCAAGGTACTGCCGTACAAGCACCGTTTGCCGGCACCCTGCGCAGCACGACCGATGGCGGCTTATGTGTGCACAGCGCGGAACTGAATGTACGACTCTGGGGGGTGAAACCCGCGTTGCAACCCGGTGCAGCGGTGCTCAAGGGCCAGGTCCTGGGTGAGGCTGGCGGGCCATTACGGGTGCAGTTGTGCCGCGTCGATCTTGAGCCGCCGTTGTTCTGCACGCCATCGCGCGCTGCGGCCTGGCAGGCGCTGTGCCCGTCCCCGGCGACGTTGCTGGGCCTTGCCTGTGACGCTGAGCCGGAGCTGGATCCAGACGCCTTGCTGGCCCGGCGCGATGCCAGCTTCGCCCGCTCGCAAAAGCACTATTACGTTGACCCGCCGCGCATCGAGCGCGGCTGGCGCAATCATCTGATCGATATGCAGGGCCGTTCCTATCTGGACATGCTCAACAATGTCGCGGTGCTGGGCCACGGCCATCCGCGCATGGCACAGGTGGCGGCACGGCAGTGGTCGTTGCTCAACACCAACTCGCGCTTTCATTACGCCGCGATTGCCGAGTTTTCCGAGCGGCTGCTGGCGCTGGCGCCGGATTCCATGGACCGCGTATTCCTGGTCAACAGTGGTACCGAAGCCAACGACCTGGCGATCCGCCTGGCCTGGGCCTACAGCGGCGGGCGCGACATGCTCAGCGTGCTGGAGGCCTATCACGGCTGGTCGGTGGCGGCGGATGCGGTGTCCACCTCGATCGCCGACAACCCCCAGGCCTTGAGCAGCCGGCCGGACTGGGTGCATCCCGTGACCGCGCCCAACACTTATCGAGGCGAATTCCGCGGCCCGCACAGTGCACCGGATTATGTGCGCAGCGTCGAGCACAACCTGGCGAAGATCGCCGCCAGCAAGCGCCAACTGGCGGGTTTTATCTGCGAGCCGGTGTATGGCAATGCGGGCGGTATCTCCCTGCCGCCAGGCTATTTGCAGCAGGTGTATGCCCTGGTTCGCGCCCGGGGTGGGGTATGTATCGCCGATGAAGTGCAGGTCGGCTATGGCCGCATGGGGCATTTCTTCTGGGGTTTTGAAGAGCAGGGCGTGGTGCCGGACATCATCACCATGGCCAAGGGCATGGGCAACGGCCAGCCTCTGGGCGCGGTGATCACCCGCCGGGAAATCGCCGAAGCGCTGGAGGCTGAGGGCTACTTCTTCTCGTCTTCGGGCGGCAGTCCAGTCAGTTGCCGGATTGGCATGGCGGTGCTGGACGTGATGGAGGAGGAAAAACTCTGGGAAAACGCCCAAGTGGTCGGCGGGCATTTCAAGGTGCGGCTGGAGGCGTTGATCGCACGGCATCCGCTGGTGGGGGCGGTGCATGGCTCGGGTTTCTATCTGGGGTTGGAGCTGGTGCGGAATCGGCAGACCCTGGAGCCGGCGACGCAAGAGACCGCGAAGTTGTGTGATCGCCTGCGCGAGCTGGGGATTTTCATGCAGCCGACGGGGGACTACCTGAACATCCTCAAGATCAAACCGCCGATGGTGACGTCCAGACGCAGTGTGGATTTCTTTGTCGACATGCTGTCGAAGGTGTTGGATGAAGGGTTGTAGACCCCTTTCAATGACTTGAAATGAGATCAACACTGTTGATTGGATTTCAATTTTAAATTCGATTGTTATCGGGAATTTTTTGTTTTTTTTCGATGGATGGAGATCGGCCGGCTTTAAAAGCCGATTTTTATCCGTTATAAAGTCGTCCAGCATTCCCCTTTCTGTCATCGGCCATGGCTATCCTGGCCGCTGACCACCGCCCAGGAGATGATTCATGAGCCGTATCGTTACCGTCGCCGCTACCCAGATGGCTTGTTCCTGGGATCTTGAAGCCAACATCGAGACCGCTGAAAAGCTGGTCCGTGAGGCCGCCGCCAAAGGCGCGCAGATCATCCTGATCCAGGAACTGTTCGAGAGCCCGTACTTCTGCCAGAAGCCGAACCCGGACTACCTGCAACTGGCGACCTCGGTGGCCGACAACGTGGCCATCAAGCACTTCCAGAAAATCGCCAAGGAACTGCAAGTGGTCCTGCCGATCAGCTTCTTCGAGCTGGCCGGCCGTGCGCGTTTCAACAGCATCGCGATCATTGATGCCGACGGCTCCAACCTCGGGATTTATCGTAAAAGCCACATCCCGGATGGCCCTGGCTACCACGAAAAGTACTACTTCAACCCGGGCGATACCGGCTTCAAGGTGTGGAACACCCGCTACGCGAAAATCGGCGTGGGCATCTGCTGGGACCAGTGGTTCCCGGAATGTGCCCGCAGCATGGCGCTGCAAGGCGCAGAAATCCTGCTCTACCCGACCGCCATCGGCAGCGAGCCACACGACAAGAGCATTTCCTCCCGTGACCACTGGCAGCGCGTGCAGCAAGGCCATGCCGGCGCCAACCTGATGCCGCTGATCGCCAGCAACCGTATCGGCAACGAAGAGCAGGACGGCTACGACATCGACTTCTACGGCTCGTCGTTCATTGCCAACCAGTTCGGCGAAAAAGTCCAAGAGCTCAACGAAACCGAAGAAGGCATCCTGGTGCACAGCTTCGACCTCGATGAGCTTGAGCACATCCGCAGCGCGTGGGGCTCGTTCCGTGATCGCCGGCCGAACCTGTACGGCGCACTCAAGACCCTCGACGGTTCCCTGGAGTCCTGATCGCCATGACCACTTTGCACAGCACGCCTCGCGCTGACGGCTTCCATATGCCAGCCGAGTGGGCACCCCAGACCCAGGCCTGGATGATCTGGCCCGAGCGCCCGGACAACTGGCGCCTGGGCGGCAAACCAGCGCAGGCGGCCCATGTGGCGGTGGCCAAGGCCATTGCGCGTTTTGAGCCGGTGACGGTTGCGGTGTCGGCCGGCCAGTACGAAAACGCCCGGGCGCGCCTGGATGTGCCGAATATTCGCGTGGTGGAGATGTCCAGCGACGACGCGTGGGTACGCGACAGCGGGCCGACCTTCGTGATCAATGACCAGGGTGAAGTCCGTGGCGTGAACTGGGACTTCAATGCCTGGGGCGGGTTTGACGGTGGCCTGTATGCGCCGTGGAACCGCGACTCCCAGGTGGGCGGCAAGATCCTTGAGATCGAGCGCAGCCCGCGTTATCGCACCGAGGGGTTTGTGCTCGAAGGTGGTTCGATTCACGTCGACGGTGAAGGCACGCTGATCACCACCGAGGAATGCCTGCTCAACCGCAATCGCAACCCGCATCTGGATCGTGGGCAAATCGAAGCGGTACTCAGCGCCAACCTGGCTGTGGATAAGATCATCTGGCTGCCCGACGGTCTGTTCAACGACGAAACCGACGGCCATGTGGATAACTTCTGCTGCTACGTGCGCCCGGGTGAAGTGTTGCTGGCCTGGACCGATGACCCGCAAGACCCGAACTATGTGCGCTGCCATGCCGCCATGGACGTGCTGCAAAACAGCACTGACGCCAAGGGGCGCGCGTTTATCGTGCATAAAATGCCGATTCCGGGGCCGTTGTATGCGACCGAGGAAGAGTGCGCCGGGGTTGACCCGGTGGACGGTTCCCAGGAGCGTAATCCGACCGTGCGGTTGGCCGCCTCCTACGTCAACTTCCTGATTGTCAACGGCGGCATCGTCGCGCCGAGCTTTGATGACCCGCTGGATGAACGCGCCCGGGAAATCCTCCAGGGTCTGTTCCCGCAACATGAAGTGGTGATGGTGCCAGGTCGTGAACTGTTACTGGGCGGCGGCAATATCCATTGCCTGACCCAACAACAGCCCGCACCGCACAAAATCTGAGTGCAGTTGTAACAGCCGATTTCCCGGGAAAGCGGCTGCTTGCCAGCCAGTGCACTTGGCAGTAACAGCAAGCCCATGGCCCATCAGGGCCGTGGGCTTTTTTGTGCCTGGCGTCCGATAACCCGGGCTTATTGGCACAGCTCTTGTATCGGCATTGTGACAGTGATCGGGGTTTGTGACTGCGCAGTTCTGTCATAAACCTTGAGTAAGTTAGCCGCTCAAGCAGTAGGAGAGAGCGCTGAAATGAACGCCGATATCAACCTTGTCTATAAACGCGCGCCCCATCCCCTGGCAGTACGGGGCGACGCGATTCACGCGCTGGCACTCTGGTTGAAGGCCAACGGCTCGCGCCGGATCAGGCAGGCTGACCCGCGGCGGGTGATGAGTGAGCGTTATCCAGCGGGGTTGTTCAGCGAGGATGAAGTGCAGGTGTTGTGCGAGTTGATACAGAACTGACGGGCACTGACTATCCAAATGTGGGAGCAAGCTCGCTCCCACATGAACCGCATGTGGCTTAGAAGTTATAGGTCCCAGTGACCACCAGGCTACGCGGGTCACCGAACTGGATCTGGTTGGCGCTGGTCGCCGACGCGTAGTACGTCTTGTCGCTGATGTTGTTCAGTGCTGCTTTCACATCCCATTCCTTGTGCCGGAACCCGGCCAGGGCGTCCCAGCGGCCATAGCCCGGCAATACAACGGTGTTGGCGTTGTCGGCATAACGCTCGCCCACCAGGGTCAGGCCGGTTTCGGCGTACCAGCCCATTTCCGGTTTCCAGGTGACGAACAGACTGGCGTTGCGCTTGGCCACGTCGCTGATGCGTTTGCCTTCAAAGCCGTTGTTGTCTTTGACGACCTTGGCATCCTGCACACCGACGCCGCCGCGTACATACCAGTTGCCGACGATTTTGCCGGTGGTGGTCAGCTCGATCCCTCGGGAGCGTTGCACGCCGCTGAGCAGGGTGACGAGCGGGTTCTCCGGGTCACGGGTGCGGCGGTTGTACAGCTCCAGTTCATAGACGGCGAGGGTGGTGCTCAGGCGGTCGTCGAGCCAGTCGCTCTTGACTCCGATTTCCTTTTGTTTGGTCAGCTCGGGGCTCAGGTCGTTGGCATTGCCGGCCGCATTCGGGGTGATGCCGATCAGGCCGCCACCGGTGGGGGAAAACGTCTTGCTCCACGATGCATAGAACGAGTGGTTCTCCACCGGCGTCCACACCACGCCCAGCCGTGGGCTGGTGTTGTGGCTGTCGACCTTTTGCCGAGCGTGGGTGACCTTGCTGGTGGTGTCCACTTCGAAGCGGTCGTAGCGCAGGCCGGCGAGCACTTGCCATTGGTCGTTCAGGCGCAGTTGGTCCTGCACGTACAGGCCCTGGCTTTCGACTTCGGTGTGGTTATTGCTGGAAACAAACATCGGCCCGGTATGGCTCAGGTGGCGATTTGGGTGCTTGAGATCCAGGCTGGGGACCGCTTTGCCGCCGTCCTTGACGGCCGTTGAAGTAGACAGTTTAGGGTCACGGCGCTGGCTGCCCAGCTCAATGCCGGTCAGCAGGCGATGCTCCAGGCCAAAGGTGTTGAAGCCGCCTTCCAGCTCGACGTTGTTGAACACATTGCGGGTTGTCAGGTCCTGCTGCCAGCGCTGGCGCCCGACGGTGTTGGTCTTGGCGTCGTAGCCGGTCAGGTAGGTGTTGTCGAAATCGCTGTCGAGCTTGAACACACCCAGCGTATGGCGCAGTTGCCAACTGTCATTGAGCTCATAGGCGAGCTTGGAGCGCAGCGATTGGGTGGTGTCGTCGATGTAGTCGCGCGGGTCGCCGTAGGTGGTGTCGCGGCTCACATCGGCCGGGCGTCCACGCACACCAGGGATGCCACGGTCCGGGGTGCGGTCGTAGCGGCTGTATTCGTATTGCACCAGCCAGTTCAATTGCGGGGTCAGTTGCCAGCTCATCGACGGTGCGAACAGTTTACGGTTGCCGCTGATGTTGTCGCGCAAGCTGTCGGTGTCCTCGTTCCCCATGTTCAGCCGCAGGCTGATGTTGTCCGTCGGGTCGGCGCTCAAGTCGGTGTACAGGCTGCGCGTCCCGTTCGTGCCGCCCTGGGCTTCGATACTGGAAGCACGCCCGGCCTGGGGCAGCTTGCTGACGCGGTTGACGATCCCGCCCTGGCCACCACGCCCGTACAGCACAGCGGCAGGGCCTTTGAGCACGTCGATGCGCTCGATGTTGTGCAGGTCGCGCACGTATTGGCTGTCGTCACGGATGCCATCGAGGTAGAAGTCGCTGCTGGCTTCGAAGCCGCGGATACGCAGGCTGTCGAAGCGGGTATCGGCGCCGCTGCTGACGTTGGGGATACCGCTCAAGGCCTGGCCCAGATCGTTGGTGCCGTAGGCGCGCAGGTTCTCGGTCTTCACCGAGTCGATTGCCTGGGGTACGTAGCGCACCGGCGTGGCCGTGCGCGTGGCGGTGTTGGTGTTTTTGACGCGCGGATCGTCCTCGTCAGCTTCTGCACTGATGGAGGTAGCGGGCAGTGTCGTCGCGGCGCAGGCAAATCCGGCGCACAGCAGTGCAGAAAGCCCAAGGGTCATGGGCGTCAGGCGAGAGGCTGGCATTAAGGGGGTGCATCCGTAAGAGGGAGGAAAAATTGCGCGCGAATGATAATGCTTGCCATTTGCTGGCGTGATTTATTCTTGTGTTGTTAGCTCGAATAAATATTTCTAAATATTTCTGCGTGTTTTTATGGGTTTTTTTGTCGCATCGGAAAATGCGTTACCCGCCAGCGCTTATTCACGTTATGAGTCGGCTGAGCGTCTATAACGCGTAAATAGTGGCTAAATAATATTGCTTAGACTTTTTTCGCCTAAATTCAGACGATTCACTAAATTGACACGTGGTTCAGGGCACGGATAGGATTCGCCTCAACGCCTGTGGCTAACCGCCATGACTTCTCTATAAAAAAATGGCCCGCGGCATGTTCGGTCGTCCGCGGGCCTTTTTTTATCCGGGGAAAGTCGATACCAAAAAATCCAAACGGAGCCAGGTGTCACAGCGCGTACTCAACCAGTAATAAGGAATAAAAAAATGTTGAAGCAACGGATGGGTCTGATCGCTCTGGGGATTTTGAGCGCTACTCAGGCAATGGCAAACGACCAGGAGCAATCCAAGGGCTTCGTGGAAGACAGCCACCTGAACATCGCGGCGCGTAATGCGTATATCAGCCGCGATTACAAAGACGGCGGTAAAGATAAAGCCGAATGGGGCCAGGGCTTCATCGGTAAGTTCGAATCCGGCTTCACCCAAGGCACCGTCGGTGTGGGTGTGGACGTGATTGGCCAATACGCCATTCGTCTGGATGGTGGTAAAGGTCGCAGCGGCGCTGGCGGCATCAACTTCTTCAAACAAGGCGACAGCGGCGCAGCACCACACGACCTGGCCAAGGGCGGCGCAGCCGTCAAGGCTCGCATCTCCAACACTGTGCTGAAGTACGGTGACCAGATGCCAGCCGTGCCGGTCCTGCAGTACGACAACTCCCGTCTGTTGTCGGAAACCTACACCGGTACCTCGATCGTCTCCCAAGAGATCAAAGGTCTTGAGCTGCAAGGTGGTTACTTCACCAAGGAAGCCCAAAAAGGTGCCGAAGGCACCGACAGCGGCAACCTGAAAAACATCGCCTACCTGGGCGGTAGCTACAAGTTCACCGAAAGCCTGTCGGCCGCGCTGTACGCATCCGACATGGAAGACGTACTGAAGAAGCAATACGTCAACGTCAACTACGTGCTGGGCCTGCCACAAGAGCAGTCGCTGACGTTTGACTTCAACGGCTACAAGACCAAGCTGGACAAGAGCTTCGCCCAGCTGACCCAGGGTGATGCTGACGCTCGCGACAACAAAATCTGGAGCCTGGGTGCCACTTGGGCCTTCGGTCCGCACAGTCTGACCCTGGCTCACCAGCGCAGCTCCGGTGATACCGGCTACATGTACGGCGGCTACCGTAACAACACCAAGGGCAGCGGCATTGGCGACGGTGGTAACACCATCCTGCTGGCCAACTCCTACTGGTCTGACTTCAACGCTAAAGACGAGCGCTCCTGGCAGGTCGGCTACGGCATTGACTTCAGCACCTTCGGCGTACCGGGTCTGACTTACAACATCGCTTACGTGCGCGGCACCAACATCGACGACGGTAGCAACCGTGGCGATGGCACCGAGCGTGAAATCTTCAACCAGTTCAAGTACGTGGTACAGAGCGGCCCGGCTAAAGACCTGAGCCTGCGTGCCCGTGCCTCCTGGTTGCGTGTTTCGACCAACGCCAACAACTACAACGTTGGCGGCAACGAAATCCGTCTGTTCGCCGACTACCCGATCAACGTGTTCTAAGATCGCGCGTCGTGCCTGATACCAGGCAATAAAAAACCCCGACGTGTCGGGTTTTTTTTATGGCTGCCTGAAACCTACGCCTTTACCTGCGCCAGTTTCTGGCAGTTAGCCTTGCGCGCCGGGTACTGCCCGCATTTGCGCAACACACTCTGCACCTGCTGGGCATTCTGCAATTGCTGGCTAGCCAGCAGCTTTTCGGTGATGAACAGCTCTTCCGAGCCCAAGTTGCGTTCGGCCTTGTCGATCATCGCCAGCGCCGCCTTGCCGTCGCCGCGCTTGAGGTAATAGCTGATCATCAAGTCATAGGTCGAAGGCCCGGCCAGGGACCAGTCCTTGATCGCCTGCAACTCCTTCAACGCCTCGGCATTTCTGCCCTGGGCCAGACGCACGGCGTAGGCGGTGCGGCGGATGTTCGGCTGGTCCTTGACCGGTGAACCCAAGGCGCGGCGGATAAACGCATCGGCCTCGGGCACCTTGTTTTTTGCCAGGGCGGCGGTGGCGGCGTAGGCGTCCTTGTAGCCCTGCATCGCCTTGGCTACGGGGGCTGCGTCACGCACCTTTGGCCAGCTCTGCTTATTGACCCGGGCGCGGCGCTCCTTGGGGTATTCGCGTTGCAGGTATTGGCGCAGCTCGGTGTCACGGTCCAGCGCAGACATGTGGGAGCGGTTGAAGTATTGGCTGGTGGCGCTGATGGTGGTGTTCAGGCCGTCTTTGACCAACACATCCAACTCTTTGGTAAAGCGGTCGAGGTTGAACTGCTGCAACGAGTCTTGCATCGCGTTCTTGCGGGCGGTGAGAAAACCCGTCAGCAGCGGCTTCTGCTTGCCCTGGAAATCATTCAGGCGCTCCAGGCTGTGGGTGGCCGCGCGGGGGGCGTAGCCGGCACGAATCATCAGGTCGGTGCCGAGCAGATCTGCCTGGTCTTCCTGGCTGCGGCCCCAGGCGGTGCTCCACACATTGTCGGAAAAACTATTGGCCAGCGAGGTATACAACACGGTGTTGCCGATGGTTTTTTGCGTGCCGGCCGGGTCCTTGCTGAACAGCTTCATGGTGCCCGAACTGCGATCCACCCCGGTGTTGGCCGCCACGGTTGCCAGGGCCACGGTGGAGGCCACGGTGGTGAACATTTCTTTCTGCTGCTGGAAGGCGGCGGCGCGGTCATGGTGATGCAGCAACACATGGCTCATTTCATGGCCGAGCATGGCGGCGATTTCATCTTCGCTGCCGACGTTTTCCAGCATCCCCAGCGGCACGAAAATATTGCCGTAGGGATCCGCCGATGGGCCGAAGCTGTAGCTGTCGGTGATCTTCACCTGCAACAGCGGCAACTCCCCCGGCCAGCCCTTGGACAGGCGCGTGACGATGCCCTGCAAGTACACCTGCAACATCGGGATATCCACTAGGTTCTGCTGGCGCGCCTCGGCGGCAGGCACGGTGCGGCCGTCGTAACTCAAGCGCTGCTGGCCCGCGCGTTGCGGGTCGAGTTTGTAGTACTGGCGCACTTCGCTGTTATCCACGTAGTGGCCCTGGACCTGCGACTGGGTCGACGACCCCACCAGGTTCAGAAACGCCTGGTCCGCACCCTTCAAGGTGGCGCAACCGCTGAGCAATGCGCTGGCCAGCAATAGATATCCCTTCACCGCGATACTCCTTTATTGACTGCAACCGGCGCCATAGCCGAGGGTGGATTTGTTGTGCGTGTCGCTGGCCAGGCTCTGGGGCATTTGTTGGCACGGCAGGCTCATGACATTCAGTGGCGGTTCGATTCGCAGGTCCCGGGTGTCCAGCCAGACTTTCTGCCCAGCCAACTCCACCAGCACCAGTTCCAGGTCCGTGTTGAGCTGCAACACCTGAACCGGTTGCTTGGGTGTGTCTTTGCGGGCGATTTCTCGCTGCAGCTTGCCTTGCTCGTCCACCACCTCCACCGGGTCGGCCAGGAACTCCTTGATGACGTGGGTTTCGGCCAGCACGCCCTGGCTGTAGAGCGCGGCGAGTAGCACGATGAGGATTCTGTTCATCCTTGGTTTCCTTGAGTGAGACGACATGGCGGCGCCCTTCAGTGGCCACGGTCGAAGAAGGCTTCGATCCGCTCGCTGAACAGCGCCAATGACAGCAAAACAATACCCAGCACGTTGACCAGGGTGATGTGGTTCAGATACAGCACGCCGCACACCGCCAGCAGCATCAGCATCACCAAGCCCCACGACCAGTAGGGTGAGGTGAAGAAGCGGACTTCTTGAGCGTGCCAGCGCGTCCAGCTCGGTAAGCCGGCCAAGCGCCGTGCATGCAGGGCCTTGAGCACGAGAATCAACGCCAGCAGCCCCAGCTCCAGCAGGTCCACCCAGTGCAGGTTGAAACCGGGGAAATTGGCCGGCTCGCGGTCGTAATCCATGCCCTTGTAGATCAGGTTGTCCAGGGCCATGGCATGCAGATACACCCCGGGAATCAGCCCGTGCACGGGGGACTGCACCAGGTCGCCGGTGGACGTGATACTGGCCCCGACCATCACCAGGCGGTCGCGCAACAACCCGGCCACCAGTGCCTGATCCTCTGGCGAACTGACCTCCAGATCGCTAGCCGACAGGGTCAGGCTATAAGGGCAGCGGGCCTGGGCCGAGTCGTCGAGTTTCCAGAACACCGCCTGGAAAAACTGCGCCACCCAATCCAGCACAAAATTGCGCGGCGGTGCGCAGTGACGGATATCCGAGATCTGCGCCTGCTCGGGTGCCAGTTTCAAGCCCCACTGCACGGCGATCGGCTGCCGTTGCGCAGCCGCCTCGGCATCCGCGGGCAGATCTGCACACGGCCGGTCCTTGCAGAACTGGCGGTACAGTGCCAGGGCCGGCGTCTCCATCACCCCCAACGCCGTCGGCATCGCCAAGGGGTACTTGTCATCCACCCCCGACCACATCACCAGCCCGGGCTGGGTGAATGCGGCAAATTGTTCGAGAGTATTGGCTTGCCCATTCTTGCCCCGCGTCACCCCGGTATTGGCCAGCAACAAGGGAATGCCCCGGTGCTGATAGCGCTCGAACACATTCGCCAACAACTGACTGCCGCGCGTCGGGTCGCCGAGGGAGTGATCGTGGCTGTACAACAAATCCACAAACACCGCCTTGGGCTTGTAGGCCAGCAGGCGCTTGAATAACTTGCTCTGCTCGCTATACGGCATCGGCCATGAGGTGTTGTTACGCATCAGGTAGGCGTCATCGATCAACACCACGGCGATGTGCTGCTGGCCGGTGCTGGGGTAATTGCTGGAAAACATCCGGTTGAGCCACTGGGCGGATGCCTTGTCACTGGAGCTTGCCAGGCCGAAGGGATCGAGCACCGCCAGCAACACGATAAAAAACCCGAGCAAATAGCGGCGACGATTGAACAGCGGGGGGTTGTTCGACATCCATGTCTCAATAAAAAACGGCGGGTGCTGTGACGGGGCAGGGTTTCCCGCATGAACGCAGCGAATGCATGGGTTTTAAAGGACGGGGAGGGGGGTGTCAATTAGAAATATGGCTAAGTGCCATCTCGCGTCCGTCGCCTACGGCAGCAATCGGGGCGTGGCTGGTGAGGGCCGACGCCATTTCACCAACCCCACCGCGAGGGCAGACAGAATCAGCGCAATCGAGATTCCCTCGTTCAAGCCCACCCGGTGCCCAAGCAACAGCATGGAGCCGCTGACACCAAACACAGGGATCAGCAGCGACAGCGGCGCCACCTTGGAAACCGGGTACTCGCGCAGCAACAGATTCCAGCCCCAGTAACAAAAGTGCGTGGCCGCATAGACCTGAAACAGCAGCGAGCACACCGTCAGCCACTCCACATGCGTCACCAGCTCATTGAACGGCGCCGATCCATGGGCCAGCCAGGTCAATAGCAGCAACGGAATCGGCGGGAACAGACTGGCCCACACCACAAAGGCAAACATCTCTCGCACTTTTGATTGCTTGATGATGACGTTGCCCACACTCCAACTGAACGCGCTTACCAGCAACAGGCCGTAACCCAGCGTGGTCGCTTCGCCTGGACTGCTGGCGATAATGCCGATCAGTCCTACAGCCGCCAGCCCCACCCCGAGGATCTGTCCGACGCTCAGTTGCTCGCGAAACAACAACACCCCCCAACCCAGGGTGAAAAATGCACTGAACTGGATCAGCAAGGCCGCGGTACCTGGCGGCACTCCCAGTTCAATCCCCAGGTTGATCAAGGCCCACATCGCCACCCCGAAAATCAAGCCATAGGCCACCAGCCACTTCATCGCAATAGCCGGGCGCCGCACAAAAAATACCCACGGCAACGCCGCCAGGGTAAAACGCAACGCGGTCAGCAACAGCGGATCGATCCCCACCAACCCCAGTTTGGTAATCGGAAAATTCAGCCCCCAGACAGCGGTCACCAACACGGCCAGGGCCAGATGCTTCTTTTGCATGGTGTTCTGATTCCACAAAACAGCGCCGGCGCTTGAGTACGCCAGCCAAGGCGCAACTATGCGTAATAGGCGTGATGGCTCGCTTGCACTATCAGGTCATAAATCATTAAATTCGGGCCATGCGCGAAACTGACATCGACCCCTACGAAAACACCCCCCGCGACGCCGTGGTCACGGCCAACGACTACCGCGATGGCCAGCACTTTGCGCTACACACCCATCAACGCGGGCAGTTTGCCTACGCCGCCTGCGGCGTGATTACCGTCTTCACCCAACAAGGCAACTGGGTCGTGCCGCCACACCGCGCCATCTGGGTCCCGGCGGGCGTGGCCCATGAAATGAGCATGAGCGGCCCGGTGACCATGCTCAACACCTACATCCGCACCCCCGCTGCAACCCGGCTCAACCTGCCCACGCAGTGCCAGGTGTTCGGCGTATCGACCTTATTGCGAGAACTGCTGACCCGCGCCGTCGACCTTCCGCCGCTGTACGAAAAGGAGCACCGCGAAGGCCATCTGATGACCTTGCTACTCGACGAAATAGCCGCCATGCGCGCCCTCTCACTCAATGCCCCAATCCCCAACGACCCCCGCCTGGCCCACATCTGCCGTAATCTGCTGCAACAACCATCCCTGGAAACCGGCATCGACGACATGACCCAACGCCTCGGCATGAGCCGCCGCACCTTTACCCGCTTGTTTCGACAGCAGACGGGTATCAGCTTTGTGGAGTGGCGCCAGCAGGCGTGCCTGTTGGCGGCGGTGGTGAGGTTAGGGAATGGCGAGTCGGTCACGCGGGTGGCGATTGATTTGGGGTATAGCAGTTCGAGTGCGTTTACGAGTGTGTTCAGGCGGGTGTTGGGGGAGGTGCCGAGTCGGTACTTTTTGAAAAAATCAGCCTGACTGGCTGAAGCGGATTTAGGCGCCCGATGCACCGCATCGAGCGCAAACGGCCTATTGCGGCTCAGGCCCCTCGGGCTGCATGGCCAGGAGCACATCATCGAGGATCGCTTTACCCATTTCGCCCAGATAGTGCGAAGAGAACGCGTACTTTTCCCCGTCTACATCCATGGCGGCATCCAGTGATAGCACTTTGGCGTAGTAGAGCAGGTGCGATGCGTGCTCAAGGGCTTCCTGGAAGGGGATGCCGGCATTGACGCGGAAGACCTTCATATCGTGTTTGCTTTCGCCACAGTCTGCGAAGGTTACGGCACCGAGGGTGGTTGCTTGGGGTGGGGTGCTCATTGGTGGCCTCCAGATAGTGGAGGTCGGTAAACGCTATCCAAGGTAGGAATGGTTTCAGGCGGTATTTCGTACGGCATAGCTAACTCCCTTTGCATGAACAAAAAGAGCTGCCCCAGACGTTTCCAGGCGAAAGGTGGCAGCTGTACGTGGGCTGGAAACCGAGGCAAAAGGAACCCGGCAGGCACAAGGCCTCCCACGCACAGCCGCCAAAAAGCACAAACAACAGGCATAAAAAAAGCGCCTGCTGATTGATTGACGACGCTGTAGCGTCCTTAAGCATCGGGTTTCCAGGCCCGGTCGCTGATGAGCAGCGACGGGGAGGAGGTTAGCGCGATGGCCTATGGGCTGCAACTTGCAGGGTGTAGGAATTTTCTGGTGGAACAGTTCTCCGGAATATCAGCGGGATACAGGGCTATTCAGCTCTTGGCGACAGATAGGGCCAAAAGCGGACTCTCAAGCCAAGTAGAGACATGGCAGAAGCTATATGTTCGTTGTGTCTACGAAACTAGGCGCGATTCAAACATCCCCGACTTCATCTGGCAGCAGCAGGGTGATGGGGAGGTGTTCGTGGGCAGTTGGGCTGACAGCTTCTTTGGCGTTC